>NZ_SDLD01000037.1:0-32566 GCF_013096875.1 Geobacillus sp. DSP4a
GGTGACGGAAGGGACGACGATGGCCCGGTTTGAGATCGCCGCGCTCGTCCGCCGATACCGCCAATTGGAGGCGGAGATCGCCGCACTGGACGCCGAGTTGAAGGCATTGGTTCAAACGACGATGGAGGGGCCGAAAAGCCTTGATAAATCAACATTTCTAGAGGGAGGTAAGTAGTGGTTATGTCATCCATTGACAAGCAACAAATCGCTGCCAGCGTTCCCCAGCGCGGCTTTTTCGGCCATCCGAAAGGGTTGTTTACGCTCTTTTTCACGGAATTTTGGGAACGCTTTTCGTATTACGGCATGCGCGCCATTTTAGTGTATTACATGTATTGTCAACTACCCCCACTTAGCTAACGCTTGAAGTGGGGGCTTGCAACTCCCCAGAAGTACAAGCGGACTTCGTCCTCCTTCCTTGACTTGGGGTTGCATCAGGGCAGGTTGACAACTACCCAACGACGCAGGTCATGCCTGCATCGTTACCGATTCTCTCGGTGTGTCTGTTGGCAGTACTTGGCTTCCACACACAACAGACGGATCTACGCTCGATGTTTTACGGTTACAACGTTTCCTGTAACCAACTCCATACATCGAGTAGCAGTTATTGGAGTGCCTTTATTAAACGGTTTTCTCCACGCCTTTATTATATCATACACAAAAGAAAAGGGGAACGCGCATTCCTCTCCCACTTACTCCCTTTGGTCGTTGAAGTGGGAGTCTCCTGCGCGAAATAGGATGAAGTATCGAAAGGCGGGCTCGGGCTTGATGAGCATCTGGCGCTCGCGATTATGTCGATTTATGGGGCGCTGGTGTACATGTCCGGAATCATTGGCGGTTGGCTTGCTGACCGGGTGTTTGGCACGTCGCGCGCGGTCTTTTACGGCGGCCTTCTCATTATGGCCGGTCATATCGCCTTGGCGATTCCAGGCGGGGTGGCGGCGCTGTTTGTGTCCATGGCGCTCATTGTCTTGGGAACTGGGTTGTTAAAACCGAACGTTTCGAGCATTGTCGGCGATATGTACAAGCCTGGCGATGACCGCCGCGACGCCGGATTCAGCATTTTTTACATGGGGATTAACCTTGGCGCCTTTTTGGCTCCGCTTGTTGTCGGTACCGCGGGGATGAAGTATAACTTCCACCTCGGCTTCGGACTTGCGGCCGTCGGGATGTTTCTCGGATTGATTGTCTTCATCGCGACAAGAAAGAAAAACCTCGGGTTGGCCGGGACGTATGTGCCGAATCCATTGACGCCAGCGGAAAAGAAAAAAGCGGCTTCCATCATGGCCGTAGGGGCGGTCGTGATTGCCGTGCTGCTAGCCATCTTGATTCCGAACGGTTGGTTCACTGTGGAAACGTTTATTTCTCTTGTCGGCATCTTAGGCATCATCATCCCGATCATCTATTTTGTCGTCATGTACCGCAGCCCGAAAACGACGGCTGAAGAGCGGTCGCGCGTGATCGCGTACATTCCGTTGTTCATCGCTTCAGCGATGTTTTGGGCGATTCAAGAACAAGGATCGACCATTTTGGCGAACTATGCGGACAAGCGGACGCAGTTGGATGTAGCAGGCATTCACCTTTCACCGGCTTGGTTCCAATCGCTGAACCCGCTGTTTATCATCCTCTTAGCGCCGGTGTTCGCGTGGATGTGGGTGAAGCTTGGCAAACGGCAGCCGACGATCCCGCAAAAATTCGCGCTCGGCTTGTTGTTCGCCGGCCTGTCGTTCATCGTTATCCTCGTGCCGGGGCATTTGAGCGGCGGAGGGCTTGTCCATCCGATTTGGCTCGTGTTAAGCTACTTCATCGTCGTGCTCGGGGAGCTTTGCCTGTCGCCGGTCGGCCTGTCGGCGACGACGAAACTTGCCCCTGCCGCTTTCTCAGCGCAAACGATGAGCCTTTGGTTTCTATCGAACGCCGCCGCGCAAGCGATCAACGCTCAGCTTGTGCGCTTCTATACGCCCGAAAACGAAACGGCCTATTTCGGCACGATCGGCGGGGCGGCGGTTGTGTTAAGCGTCATCTTGTTTTTGCTCGCCCCGAGCATTCAGCGGCTCATGAAGGGTGTTCGTTAATATCACGCTGATGTTTGTATCAACAGGGAAAACAGATGATCCAAAAGATTACAAATCTGTGACAGGATGCTCTGCGTTGGCAGAGCTTCTTTTTTTATTCAAAAAATATTTACATAAATCAAAAAATAAGTTCAGATGGTGTTTACAAAAATGGATTACGATGGAATAGAAAAAGAGGAAAGGGGAGAAAAGCGGATGGCGTTTCTTGAGCTGGTCGAGGTGACGAAATCGTATGGAGGCAAAAAGAGCGCGGTCGAGAATGTGAATGTCGCGATTGAATCAGGGGAGTTTTTTGTTCTTGTTGGCCCATCGGGATGCGGCAAAAGCACGATTTTGCGGCTGATCGCTGGCCTTGAGCCGCTGACATCAGGATATGTATTGATCGATGGACAAGTGGCGAATGATTGGCCCCCTCACGCCCGCCGGTTATCGATGGTCTTTCAAAATTATGCGCTATATCCCCATTTGACGGTGGAGCAAAATATGCGGATTGTCTTGCAGGCGCAAAAGGTGCCGAAAGAAGAACAAGTGAAACGTTGCATGGAAGCGGCGGAATTGCTTGGATTGACCGATGTGCTGCATAGGAAGCCGCGGGAATTGTCAGGGGGGCAGCGTCAACGCGTTGCCTTAGGGCGAGCGATTGTCGCGCAGACTCCGCTTTGTTTGATGGATGAACCGCTCTCCAATTTAGATGCCAAGCTGCGTGCGAAAATGAGGAGCGAGCTTCGACGTTTGCAACGTCAGCTCGGCATGACTGTGATTTATGTCACGCACGATCAGACGGAAGCGATGACCATGGCTGACCGGATGATGATTTTGCATGACGGCCGTCCGCAACAAATCGGCAGTCCGCTTGATGTATACAATAGCCCAGATAACACGTTTGTCGCTTCATTTATCGGAACACCGCCGATGAATTTGGCGGAAGCGCATGTGCTGAACCATTCCCTCTTATTGCAAAACGAGCGGCCCATCCGTCTTCGGCGTCGTTCTTTGCCGAAGGCTGAACGGGTGATCGTCGGACTGCGGCCGGAACATATTGAGCCGGCGGAATCAGGAGAAGAATCTATGGCCGTCAAAGTCAGCCATGTCGAGTGGCTCGGCAATGAAACGTTAGTGACGTTTGAGTTGGCAAAAAATCTTTATTGGACAGCACGATGGAATGGACAATGGCGCATCCGTTTGGGAGAAGTGGTGCCATTGACGTTTGATGAGCAGGATTTCCTGTTTTTCGATGCGTCTGGAAAGCGAATTGGAGCCCCGTCCATCAAGCGGGAGGAGGTGTGGGTTCACCAATGAATGAGCGTGTTTCAACGGTTCCCTCCCCAGCGCCATGGTCGGTCCGGACGAAGCGGGAGGCGCGGCAGGCCGCAATAAAATCGTGGTTGGAAGGGATGGTGTATCTTTGTCCTTCGCTCCTACTGTTTGGCGTGTTTCTCTTTTACCCGTTGGGGAGAACGATGTATTTAAGCGTGTTTCACACCGATTATCAAGGGCACCCGACGGAATTTGTCGGTTTGGCGCATTTTGTTGCTCTTCTTCAAGATGCATCGTTTTGGCATAGTTTGAAGGCGACGGTTCTATTTGCGGTGCTCACTGTCCCGACGACGGTCGCCGTTTCGTTCGGTTTAGCGTTGCTCGCTCATGAAACGCGGAAAGGAATCGGGATCTTTCGGACGATTTTTGCCTCTACGATGGGGATGAGCGTGGGAGTCGCTTCGGTGATTTGGATGTTTATGTACAATCCGGCGATCGGGATCATCAATCGTTTGGTGTCTGCGATCGGCGGGACTCCTGTTTCATGGCTTCTTGACCAGGACACGGCATTGTATGCGGTGGCGGCGGCGACGATTTGGATGAATATCGGACTGACCTTTTTATTGTTGCTGGCCGGTCTGCAAAACATCGATCCATCCTTGTACGAAAGCGCCCGCATCGCTGGAATGAGCTATTGGCGACAGTTGTGGACAGTGACTGTGCCGCTGTTGTCGCCGACGTTGTTTTTTGTCACGACGGTCTCGCTTATTCAAGCGCTGCAAACGTTTGGACAAATTGACTTTTTAACGAAAGGCGGGCCGGTGGAGGCTACGAATGTGTTCGTTTACGCGATTTACCGGGAAGCGTTCGTCAACTATCAGTTTGGTTCCGCGAGCGCGCAAGCCCTTGTCCTTTTTCTCATCATCGCCATCGTCACGTTTTTGCAGTTTCGGTTTGCTGAGAGGAAGGTGCACTACCAATGAAAATAGCGCGGGCAACGGCTCACTATGTGTTGTTATGCCTATGCTCGGTTGTCATCTTGTTTCCAGTGGCTTATGCTCTTCTGATGAGTTTGATGGATGGAGCCGCTATTTTGTCAGGACGCCTATGGCCTGAGAAGGGGACATTGGTCAATTATGAGGCCGCGTTTCAACAGGCTCCGCTTGGGAGATATTTATGGAACAGCTTTTTTGTGGCTTTCATGATTACAGTGGGGCGCCTCATCGTGTCAAGTCTCGCCGCTTTCGCTTTTGTGTTTCTCCGCTTTCCCGGTCGGGATCGGTGGTTTTACGTGTGCATTGCCACGATGCTCGTTCCGTGGGAAGCGACTGTGATCCCAAATTTTTTGACCATCCAAGCGCTTGGCTGGACAAACCATTACGCAGGACTCATCGTGCCGTTTTGGGCGATGGCATTTGGCATCTTTTTATTGCGGCAACAGTTTAAGCAAATTCCGCACGAGCTGTATGAGGCGGCGCAGTTGTCTGGGGTGGGGAATTTCCGCTTTTTTTGCCGCGTCGTGCTGCCGCTTTCAAAAACGAGTTTGGTGACGCTGGCTGTTTACAGTTTTTTGGACGCTTGGAATATGTATTTATGGCCGCTGCTCGTTACAAACGATGACCGCGTCCGCACCGTGCAGATCGGGCTCAAGCAGCTGCAGACGCAAGAGATCGCCAGCAGCTGGGGCGTCGTTATGGCAGCGGCGGTTATCGCGATGCTTCCAACTTTGTTGCTGTTGTTTGCTGGACAGAAGCAATTGCGAAAAGGGCTTATGCAAGGAGCGATTCAATAGCGAGGAGGAGAAACAAGATGAGAAAGGTTTTAGCCAGTTTCTTAGCTTTAATGTTTATTGGATTTGCCGCGGGATGCTCAAGCGAAGATGCGGGCGAAGCGGCGGGAGGCAAAACAGAAGTGGTGTTTTGGCATTCGATGAGCGGGGATTTGGAGCCGGTCTTAAATGACATTGTCGCTGATTTTAACCAAACCCATCCAGAGATTGAGGTGAAGCCAGTATTTCAAGGCACCTATGAGGAGGCGCTGACGAAATGGAATGCGGCAGCAGGGACAAAAGACGCCCCGACGATCATGCAGACGTTTGAAGTCGGAACAAAGCATATGATCGACAGTGGAAAGATTGTTCCAGTGCAAACGTGGATCGATAAAGACAAGTATGATGTCTCACAATGGGAGAAAAACATTGTCAATTATTATACCGTGAACGGGCGGATTTACTCGATGCCATTTAACTCATCCACCCCTGTACTCATTTATAACAAAGATGCGTTCCGCGAAGCCGGGCTTGATCCGGAAAAACCGCCTCTCACCTATAGCGAGTTGAAGGAAGCGGCGAAAAAGCTGACAAAGAAAAAAGGAAAAGAAACCGAACGGTACGGATTCTCGATTTTGAACTACGGCTGGTTTTTTGAAGAAATGGTGGCCGTACAAGGCGGACTGTATGTGAACAACAACAATGGACGGAGCAGTGATGCGACAAAAGCAGTATTCAATGGAGATGAGGGGAAGCGCGTATTTGAGCTGATCAGCGACATGTACCGAGACGGCACGTTTTACAACGCCGGTCAAAACTGGGACGACATGCGCGCCGCCTTCCAAGCAGGAAAAATCGCCATGTATTTGGATTCGTCCGCTGGTGTAAAAACGTTGATCGATAACTCGCCATTTGACGTTGGCGTTTCGTATTTGCCTGTCCCGGATGGCGTGGAACGTCAAGGCGTCGTAATTGGCGGCGCTTCGCTCTGGATGATGAAAGGAAGCAGCGAAAAGGAGCAAAAAGCGGCGTGGGAGTTCATGAAATACTTGACAACCGCTCCTGTCCAAGCTGAGTGGCATGTGCGCACAGGGTATTTTGCCATTAACCCGGCTGCGTACGATGAGCCGCTCGTCAAAGAGGAGTGGGCGAAATACCCACAATTAAAAGTGACGGTGGATCAGCTGCATGAAACAAAATCAACCCCTGCTACCCAAGGGGCGCTCATCACCGTCTTCCCTGAATCTCGGCAACATGTGGTGAAAGCGATGGAACGGTTGTACGAAGGAATCGATCCGCAAAACGCGCTCGATCAGGCGGCGGAAGAGACAAATCGGGTGTTGCAGGAGGCCGGAAACTGACCTGACCAACCGGACAAGCGTCCAGGTGGAGCTGCCGGACAGGCAAATCCAATGCTCGTTCGGGAAACCGATCTCCTTAATCAGTGAAGGGTTCTGCAAGGACCAGGCATGGACAAGGGCATTTACGTGTAATGTCATACGGAACGATTAGCGATGGCAAAAAAGATTGCCATCGCTAATCGTGTTGATCGGAAAGTTATTCTAAAAAATCAAATAAATAATTTTTTCCAAACTGTAGGGTGCGAAATGTAAGTTGTATCGATTTTATTTTCTTAAATATTGCTTTTTTATCTTAATTAGGCGAGAAGACTCCCACTTCAACGAAGCGAAGCGGAGTAAGTGGGAGATGAATCGCCTTAACTATATTTTGCTGAAAATAGGATAGATTCAGTAAAATATAGTATCATATAGTTAGATGGGAGGTGAAAACATGTATTTTTGTATCAAACAACAGCTAAATGGTTTGACCAAAGAAGAATACTTGACTCTTCGAGAACTGTGCCATATTGCCAAGAACATGTACAACGTCGGATTGTAAATTGGCAAACTTGTCATTGGCTATGCGGAAACATGGCAACGCAATATGAATCTAGGAAAAAAGACAAATCAAAACTTTGTCAATATTCCTCTCGGTAACATAAAAGAAAAACTAGAATATCTTTGTGAATTTTACGGCATTGAATTCTTGAAACAGGAAGAATCATATACGTCTCAAGCCAGCTTTTTTGACGGCGATGAGATTCCTGAATATAATGCCGACAATCCAAAAGAATATAAGTTCAGCGGCAAACGTATTAAGCGCGGCTTGTATCGAACAAAGTCTGGCAAACTAATTAATGCTGATGTCAATGGCGCATTAAACATCTTAAAGAAAAGTAAAGCTGTAGACCTGAGTGTCTTATGCTCTAGCGGCGAAGTGGACACGCCTCAAAGAATAAGGATTGCTTGAAGCAGTCAAACTTCTTTGGAAGCCCCCACTTCAAATTTTCGCTAGAAAATTAAGTGGGGGTAGTTCACCGAGAAGGAGTTAAGCGGCGGTGTCAATTTTCTTGTCTTCTCTCTTATGCAAGGAATCACGTTTGCTGCAGGAGTCTATGTCGTACTAGCAGGCGCACTGGTCACAGGTGCGCCGCCCATGGGGTACATCCTAACTCGATGGGACGGGGTGATGACACCCCCCTAAACTTGGGCGTTGTCCGAACCAGAAATGGATGAGGACGCAAACGATCCAAGAATCCCATGCCTTTAAGCGTGTGGAGTGTCAATCTACTTTCTTCAGCAAATACATCTCCTCCTCCACTTTCGCGATGCGGCCAAGTTGATAATCAAGCCGCTGATGAATCAGGGAGATGTCTTCTTTTGTCGCCATTTGCTCGCGAAGGCGGGAGAGCTGGTCTTTTGTTGCCATCTGCTCGCGAATGCCGACCATTTCTCCGCGGAGGCTGGCGATTTCATGGCGCATGCCGTCTTGAATGCTGCGCTGTTCGAGTTGATGGTCGCGGATCGCTTTGATCATGTCCGTGTTTTCTTTCATCTGCTCTTTCAGCCAGCGCAACTCTTCTTCCTGCTTGTCCATCCGCTGTTCCAGTTTGTCCATTCGTTGTTCAAGTTGGCCCAATTTTTGCTTCACCGTTTGCATGTCTTGCTTCAGGACGGACATGTCATCGACAAGCCCTTGAACAAGCGTCGTTAACTGCCGCAACAGCTCTTCCATGAAGAAACCTCCTTACATTATTAAAGATGGGATTCACTTGGGGCGTTTCGACCATGAAACGTGAGGAGGACAAGGTGTGGAATTCGGGGAGGAAACGCCTGCAAGCTCATTATATCATGGCTTGGCTAGGGCATCACTCCTAAATTGAGGGAAAGAAAAGGGATAAATAGGGGGTGTGTTGAATACGTCATTAGCAGAAGTTTTCGTCTTTTGAAGAAAATAGATGGATAGGAGAGGGAAGATGAACGCATGGATCAAGAGGAGAAATGCGGCGCTTATATGCATGGCGTCTGTCTTTTTATTTTCTTGCAGCAATGCGGCTGATCGCAGCGTCGAGGAAGTGCTGGCGGCGCCAACCGCGGGGCAAACAATCGAGCATCTACCGTTGCCGAGTCCGATCGATAAGATGGCGATAGCGTCAGCCTCTGCCAAACAAGCGGCGCCGAACCCGAACGAAGTGCGCATCACCATCAGCGCGGCGGGCGATGTGACGCTTGGGCGTGATGAAAACTACGGTTATGCGTATTCGTTTGATGAAGAAGTGAAAAAGCACGGGTTGCGCTATTTTACGAAATACATTGAGCCGATCTTCAAGAAAGACGATTTTACGACCGTCAATTTGGAAACGACGCTGACGACCTCGACGCGGAAGGCAAGCAAGACATTTCGTTTTCGCGGCCACCCGAGTTATGCGAAAATCTTAACCTATGGCGGCATTGATGCGGTCAATCTCGCGAACAACCATACATACGATTATTTACAGCAAGGATACAAGGACACGATTGCCAGTTTAAAAAAGGAAAACATCGGTTATTTCGGCCGTACGCTTCGGCTCATGAAAACGGTCAAAGGCATTCAAGTCGGGGCGCTCGGCTATGAAGGTTGGAGCAATACCAGCACGTTGCGCAAGCAAATCGCCAACGATATTCGCACGCTTCGGAAACAAGGAGCCGACATCATTCTAGTCCATTTCCACTGGGGAGTGGAACGAAGCTATGTGCCAAACAGCACGCAAAAGGCGCTCGGCCGCTTTGCGATTGACAGCGGCGCCGATTTGGTCGTCGGCCATCACCCGCATGTCATTCAAGGGATTGAGGAGTATAAAGGGAAGTTCATCGTCTACAGCCTCGGCAATTTTATGTTCGGCGGAAACAAAAACCCGAGCGACAAAGATACGTTTGTTTTCCAGCAGGTGTTTTCTTTTCAAAACGGCAAGCGGACGGCCAAAAAAGAAATCCGCGTCATCCCGTTTCGCATTTCATCGGTGACGACAAGGAACAACTACCAGCCGATGCCGTTAGCGGGAGGGGAAGCAGCCCGAGTGAAACGGAAAATTGTCTCGCTGTCGGCGAAAATCAAAAAGCCGACTTGGGCCGCGTACGAAGTGAAGTAAAAAAGGATGGCCCTTGTTTCGGCCATCCTTTCGCTTTTTGCAAGGTTAAGAGCGATCATTGATTAAGTTGGCGACGAGCACGTACCGCTGCGGAGCAGGGCCGACGTAGCGGAACGGATAGCACGTGGAAACGGTGAGTGTCGCTTTCGGCTTTGGAACGATGACCGTCCGGTCGTCGGCGTCGACGATGCGCACTTTGCGCACTTTATCTTAATTAGGCGAGAAGACTCCCACTTCAACGAAGCGAAGCGGAGTAAGTGGGAGATGAATCGCCTTAACTATATTTTGCTGAAAATTAGGATAGATTCAGTAAAATATAGTATCATATAGTTAGATGGGAGGTGAAAACATGTATTTTTGTATCAAACAACAGCTAAATGGTTTGACCAAAGAAGAATACTTGACTCTTCGAGAACTGTGCCATATTGCCAAGAACATGTACAACGTCGGATTGTAAATTGGCAAACTTGTCATTGGCTATGCGGAAACATGGCAACGCAATATTAATCTAGGAAAAAAGACAAATCAAAACTTTGTCAATATTCCTCTCGGTAACATAAAAGAAAAACTAGAATATCTTTGTGAATTTTACGGCATTGAATTCTTGAAACAGGAAGAATCATATACGTCTCAAGCCAGCTTTTTTGACGGCGATGAGATTCCTGAATATAATGCCGACAATCCAAAAGAATATAAGTTCAGCGGCAAACGTATTAAGCGCGGCTTGTATCGAACAAAGTCTGGCAAACTAATTAATGCTGATGTCAATGGCGCATTAAACATCTTAAAGAAAAGTAAAGCTGTAGACCTGAGTGTCTTATGCTCTAGCGGCGAAGTGGACACGCCTCAAAGAATAAGGATTGCTTGAAGCAGTCAAACTTCTTTGGAAGCCCCCACTTCAAATTTTCGCTAGAAAATTAAGTGGGGGTAGTTCACAGGTGAATGTGCCGGCGGACGTACGGACGATCAAGAGATCGCCTTGGCCGACTTCGCCAAGACGGCGGAAGACCGTGTCGCGATGGCCAGAAAGCACGCAGTTGTCCGCCTCTCCTGGCAGGACACTGCCGGCGTAATGGCCGACCCCTTTTTCCAACTCGTCTTCATCTGTACCGTGGTAAATCGCTAGGCTCATGTTGAGCTTCGGGATGATCAGCTCGCCGATTTGTTCACCGATTTTTGGCAGCTTTGGGTAGAGTGGATCCTGGATTTGAATCGGTGCGGCGTCCACTGATCGCTTTGTTTCAGCGGCCAGCGGCTTGACCGCTTCCAGGCCGCTTTTCCATTTCAGAGCACTAATGCCGACTGCGGCGATTCCTGCTGCGATCAAGCTTGCTCCAAAAAAGCGCACGAGCCGTTTCCGGTTCATTTATTTCGCCTCGGCTCCTTGGCGGAAGCGGACAAGGAATGCGCCGGCACCGATTAAGGTCAAACCAAAAAGCATATAAGCGGCATACGGGGATGCCGTCTTCGGCAGTTTCGCTCCGGCTTCGGTCCGCTTCAGCGGTTTCGGCGGCGCCGGTTTCACCACTTTTTCGATTTTCGCTGCCTGGCCGCTCTGTTGCAAGTCTTCGCCGATTTCATCGAATATGTCGGAGGCAAACATCTCTTCGGTCACGACAAAATCAGCCAGCAGCTCGCCGTCAGTGCTGTAAATTTCAACAAGCAAATCGTAGCCGTTCGCTGATTCCATTGTCAGCAGCGTCGACAGGCTGAGCGGCTTTTTCTCGCCACCTTTTGTCAAATAAAACTTCGCTTCCAGCTGAAATGTGGAAAGCAGGTCGGTCCATACATTGGCGATCTCAGCGATTTGCGTTGGCGATAGCTCCGTCACGCTCGTAAAATCGTACGCACCGATCGCCTCAAGCCGTTGGCCGATTTCTTCCATTTTCTCGGCGAATTGCGGATCTTCCATATTAAGCGATTCAAAATGGTTATAGAGCTTTTCCAACTCTGCGTCCGTCAAACCAAGCTCGTCTAAATCCGGAAGCAAGTAGTCGATGACGGCCTCCGACAGTTCCTCGACCGTCGCATAATTGTCAAGCGAATCGCCGTTTTTAGACAGCAGTTTTTCCAATTGCGTTTTCGTCATGCCAATTTCTTGTAAAAATTTGTTTAAATACTGCTCTAAAGCTGGATCGTTGCGTTCAATGGCGAACGCTGAAGCTGGCCATACAGTGGCTATGGATGCGGCCAAGGCAAAAGGAACGATGTTTTTCATGTCGTGACCTCCGTTTGTTTGTATATACGAATTCAGTATATAGGAACATGAAAGGGACGAATTTTGAAGGTTGAAAAAGATAGAAGATTGTAGCATAATATTTTTATTAACTAAATATTCAGAAATATAAAATAAAAGCGAAGCGTTCTTGGTACATGAAAAAAGATTTGATGCAAAAAAGGGGGGAGAATGGATGACGCAGATCGAAATGGAGTGGATAGGAGATGAAATGTACCGCGTTCCAATCCCAGTTCCATTTCCGATGAAGTATGTCTATTGTTACGTAGGTCGGGAAGCGGATGGATGGAGCATTGTTGACGTCGGCTTTCGCTATCCAGAGGCGATTAGCGCTTGGGAAGCAGTGTTTCGGCAGCTTGGAATCAAACCGCGGCATGTTCAGGCCATTTACATCACTCACTTTCATCCGGATCATTTTGGCTTGGCTGGGTGGATGCAACAGCAGACGGAGGCGCCTGTCTGGATCAGCGAGCCGGATTATGCGATGGCGGAACGAGTGTGGGGGGAAGAGAGCGTTCAGGCGAGCGAAGTGGGTGCCATGTTTCGCCGCCATGGTGTGCCGGATGAGTTGGTAACGGACATTGAGGAGAGCATGTGGAAGCTGTCGTTGCGCGTTAGCCCGTTTCCGGTGCTAACCGTTTTGGATCGTTCGGAAATTGTGCTAGGGCAGCGGCGATGGGCGGTCATCCCGGTCCCGGGGCACAGCGATGGATTGATCAGCTTTTATCAGCCGGAATCGCGCCAGTTGCTTGCATCAGATCATGTGCTTGATCGCATTACTCCGAACATTAGTGTATGGCCCGGCGCTTATCCAAATCCGCTCGAGCAATATTTTGCCTCGCTTCGCAAAGTGGAGGAACTGGAGGTGGATGTGGCTCTTCCTGCCCATGGCGCGGTCATTCGCCAATTTCGCGAGCGGATCAGCGACATTTTCCGCCACCACGAACAACGGTTGCAAAAAATGAAAACGCTAGCAACATCGGGGCGCACCGCCTATGAAGTGGCCCATCTTGTGTTCGGCCATAAGCCGCTGACCGCGCACCAATGGCGGTTTGCAGTGGCTGAGACATTGGCGCATTTGGAATATTTGGTGTCTGTCGGTGAATTGCAAAAAGAGGAGCATCGACATGCAATCGTTTATCGGCAATGACCGATGTCCAGCTGCTAGAGAGTTGGAATCTTTTTGTATTATTGTGTGGCGCATGGACGAACAAAGAAAGGCTTGAACGGATGGAAAAAGCAATGACTGGGCTGTATGATGTGAAGCGAGGCGATGTCGTTTTGTTGCTGAATGGTGAGGGGGAAAAGCAGCGAAATAGCCTAAGGAGCTGGCTGGTCAACCGTTGTCCATCGGTTTCATGAAAATTTGTCGCTCCAATGGGGCGATTACGGTGTATAATGGGGGAGGTGTAGGCATAGCAAAAGAGCCCTTGAATGGTGAGACAGGGAGATGAAACCGATGTGGCAATCGATCAACCGTCGGCTTGAGAAGGCGCTGCCGTTTCTTACGCCGGCGAGCGTGGCGGCCGGCATCTGGCTGGCGGACGAACTGCACGGCTATGCCGCGCTTGTGCCGTGGCTGTTTGCGTTGATGACGTTTAGCGGCAGTTTGCGCTTGCGTTTGGCCAATTTGAAAGAGGCGCTCATTCACCCTGGCCCGATCGCTGCGGCGCTATGTCTGCTCCATTTCATCATCCCGCTGTGGGCGTTTGGGCTTGGACATCTGTTTTTTGGCAGCGACCGTTGGACGGTGATCGGGTTTGTGTTGGCGGCCGCTATTCCGACCGGGGTGACAAGCTTTATCTGGGTGTCGCTCGGCCGCGGAAACTTGGCGCTTGCCCTTTCTGTCATTTTGATTGATACGTTTTTATCGCCCATCGTTGTGCCGCTGACGTTGCTTGTATTGGCCGGAAGCGTGGTCGAGCTCGACGTGGGCCAGATGATGCTCGGCTTGTTTTTTATGATTATTTTGCCGTCACTAGCCGGCATGTTCGTGGGCGAACGGCTGTCTGCTCAAGCGAACGAGCAGCTGGCGGTGGTGCTGTCCCCGTTTTCCAAGCTGGCGCTGGCGCTTGTCGTCATGATCAACAGCGCAGTCGTCGCCCCGTATTTTGGCCGTGTTGACGCCCGGCTGTTTTTCATGGCGCTGCTTGTCTTGGCGATCGCAAGCTCTGGCTATTTTCTTTCTTGGATGACCGCCCGTTGGCTCAGATTTGCCCCGGCGGACATCATCGCGTTGACGTTTACCGGGGGGATGCGCAACATCAGCGCCGGCGCGGTGCTCGCGATGACGTATTTTCCGCCGGCAGTCAGCGTGCCGGTCGTTCTCGGCATGCTGTTTCAACAAGTGCTCGCGTCCATATACCACCGCTTGTTGAACAAAACGTACCATTCACCAACGAGCGGCAGAGCGCCATACGCCGGAAGCGCCCGGTAGGGATGGAAAGGGCAGGCGGTATGCAGCGCCTGGCGGGAGCAAAAAGCGAAAAAACGCCCGTCCTAGGCGGGCGGGCAGGTGCGGGGAAAGCAAGCGGGGTGCTCGACGTCACGGCGTTTCGTCGCTGAGGCGGTCTCGTATAGGTTCTCGTTTCGGTGAACGGATGAGGTGGTGGCGGAGGGGGAGGTTGAGCTCCATAATCCCCTCGACGACTAGCCGGGCGATTTCTTTCGCTCCTCGTTTGTGAAAATGCGTGTTGTCTTCGATTCCGTGCGGATAATTTGCATGCTCGCCGGGCGCAAGCCATAGAAACAGCTGTTTCGTCTGTTCCGGACCGAGCTGTTCAAACCGCTGTTTGCTTTTCGCCGTCAAATCGATAAACGGCACGTGCTCTTGTTTCGCCAGCGCTTTCATGGCGGCAGGATAAGGCCCGTGGGAATCGAGCGCTCGTCCGTCGGCAGAAAAGCGCCGCCGCTCGACCGGAGTGATGAGGACAGGGGTTGCTCCTTTCGTGCGGGCGCCGTCAATATACCGTTTCAAGTATGATTGGTAGGAGGTGAATGGTTCGGTGTAGCGTGCCGGATCGTTCACCTTTTCATCGTTGTGACCGAATTGGATGAACAAGTAATCCCCTTTTTTCATTTCCCGCAAAATGCGGGAGAGCCGTCCTTCTTCGACAAAACTTTTCGCGCTGCGGCCGGAAGCGGCCATATTTTTCACCATGACGTTGTCATCAAACCAATCATCGAGCATTTCACCCCATCCGGCCCGGGGAGCGCGGGAGCGGGGGGCGGCGGCGACGGTCGAATCGCCTGCCAAGTAGATCGTTATGACGGCCCGTCCGCCCGTTTTGGATGCTTTTCCATCCGTGTCCGGTTGGGCGATGAGGGCAACGCTGGCGGCGATGACAGCCAAGCAAAGGAATGCGGCTTTTTTTCTTCTCAATCGGATTCCTCCTATCCGGCAGCTGCTCGTCTTTTCGGTTTGTTCCCCGTTATCGTTGCTCGCTGCCATTGCCTTTATGCGCCATTCGTGCTAGTCCACCGTTTGGAATCGGCGGTAAAATTCCCATATTATTGAAAGAAAAAGACCGTAACCGGCAACTGAATACCAATGGCTCCATTCGGCCGTGTGGGTGAACAAACCGTACGTCTCGGCTTTGGCCTCCAATGCGGCCGCCAATGTGCCGACAATGCAGCGATGAGCCCCATGCGCCCAAGGCGGCTAAGCCGCTCCATGAGGGCAAGAAAGAAGACGGTGCCGAGCGGAAGAACGACGGCCGTAAAGAAAATATCGATCGAAAAGACAGAAGGAAAGGGCCGTTTCGGGAACGCATACAGCCCTTTTCCCACGAAATACAAATCCAAATACGTCCCCGTCCAAGACGCAAGCAGCGCTGAAGCCACGTAGGCGCGGCGGCTAGCGCGCATGAAAGAAGAATAGCCAACCATCCGTACGAGGCCGTGATGGAACGCTGCCATGCCAGAGTGCAGCCACCTTCCATTGTCGGCGGGAAACGAAATGCGCCGGCACAAACATGCGCTTTTCTCTTTCTCTCACAGAAAAACCCGACAATTGCCGGGATTGAATCAGTCGGTTGATATATATAGAATATTTAGGTAATTATGAACAAAAAGATTCCGTTTATGTGAGGGGAGGAGAAGGATAGGATGATGAAAGGCTGCCGGGTGATGGTTGTGTTGCTCGGATTATGGTTTGTGTTCGGCCTATCGGTCCCGGGAGGGCGGACGGAAGCGGCATCTCCACGCGCCAATGATGCACCCATCGTGCTTCTCCATGGGTTTACCGGATGGGGGCGAGAGGAAATGCTTGGATTCAAGTATTGGGGCGGCGTACGCGGCGATATCGAACAATGGCTGAACGACAACGGATATCGAACGTATACGCTGGCGGTCGGACCGCTCTCGAGCAACTGGGACCGGGCGTGTGAAGCGTACGCCCAGCTTGTCGGCGGAACGGTCGATTATGGCGCGGCCCATGCGGCGAAGCACGGCCATGCGCGGTTTGGCCGCACGTATCCGGGGTTGCTGCCGGAATTGAAAAGAGGAGGCCGCGTCCATATCATCGCCCACAGCCAAGGAGGGCAGACGGCCCGTATGCTTGTCTCGCTCCTGGAGAACGGAAGCCAAGAAGAGCGGGAGTACGCCAAGGAGCACAACGTGTCGTTGTCGCCGTTGTTTGAAGGCGGACATCGTTTTGTGTTGAGCGTGACGACCATCGCCACTCCTCATGACGGGACGACGCTTGTCAACATGGTTGATTTCACCGATCGCTTTTTTGACTTGCAAAAAGCGGTGCTGGAAGCGGCGGCTGTCGCCAGCAACGCGCCGTACACAAGCGAAATATACGATTTTAAGCTCGACCAATGGGGGCTGCGCCGCGAGCCAGGCGAATCGTTCGACCATTATTTTGAACGGCTCAAGCGCTCCCCTGTCTGGACATCGACCGATACCGCCCGCTACGATTTATCCGTTCCCGGGGCTGAGACGTTGAATCGATGGGTGAAAGCCAGCCCGAATACGTATTATTTGAGCTTTTCTACCGAACGGACGTATCGAGGAGCTCTGACAGGCAACTATTATCCCGAACTTGGAATGAACGCATTCAGCGCGATTGTCTGCGCCCCGTTTCTCGGCTCGTACCGCAATGCGGCGCTTGGCATTGACAGCCATTGGCTTGGGAACGACGGCATTGTCAATACCATTTCGATGAACGGTCCGAAGCGTGGATCAAACGATCGAATCGTGCCGTATGACGGGACGTTGAAAAAAGGAGTTTGGAATGATATGGGGACGTACAACGTCGACCATTTGGAAGTCATCGGCGTTGACCCGAATCCGTCATTTAATATTCGCGCCTTTTATTTGCGGCTTGCCGAGCAACTGGCGAGTTTGCGGCCTTAAAACGAGTATTTTGCGAAAAAGCCATCTCGATCGGATGGCTCTTTTTTTTGAGGAGCAAGCTCTTGAGTTGTATGACGGCCGCGGATGTCCGATGGTATAATAAGGGCAAAGCAAGCGGATGGGGGAATGGACGTGAAGCCGCCTGAGCGGCAAAAGGAACGGTATACGTATCAAGATTATGTCAAGTGGGACGGACGGTGGGAGCTGATCAACGGCGTACCTTACAACATGGCACCGGCCCCTTCATTTGTCTACCAGTCGATCGTCGGTGAATGGTATGTCGCTTTGCGAGCGTTTTTTCGCGAAAAAGGATGTGCGGTTGTCATGGCGCCGTTTGATGTGCGGTTCGATGAACAGGCCGACTATGAACAAGCCAAGCATGTCGTGCAGCCAGACATCTCGGTCATTTGCGATCAAAGCAAAATCGGCAGCCGAGGCTGCGATGGTCCGCCTGACTTGGTGGTGGAAGTGCTTTCGCCGAGCACTGCGCTGAAAGATCGGAACGAAAAATATAAGCTGTACGAACAGTTTGGCGTCAAGGAATATTGGATCGTCGACCCGCTGCATCGGACGGTGGAAGTGTACGGCCGCGGTGAGAAAGGGTATGAGAAGCGGAGCGTCTTTGGCGAAGGCGATGTGCTCGTCTCGTTTTTGTTCGCTGATTTGACGGTTTCGCTGGCTGGCATATTTCAAAATATAGAGGGTGAGGGATAACGATGCGGTTAGCGGAAGAGGAAGTGCAAGCGCTGCTTGAAAAAGCGGACGGCTGGAAGCTGGTCGATGAGCGGTGGATTGTGAAAAAATACCGTTTTCAAGACTACTTGCAAGGAATCGAGTTCGTTCGGCGAATCGCCGCGATTTCGGAAAACACCAACCACCACCCGTTCATTTCGATCGACTACAAGCTCATTACAGTGAAACTGTCCTCATGGCGGGCGAAAGGGCTGACGAAGCTCGATTTTGACTTGGCGAAGCAGTATGATGAGGTGTATAACCAGATGAAGCAGGGGGAAGGGGAATGATGGCGCATCGCACAGCCCTCGTCACCGGAGCGGCGCGGGGGATCGGTTATGAAGTGGCGAAAACGTTGGCAACCAACGGCGTGAACGTCGTGCTTGCCGACTTGAAGCAGGAAGAGGTGGAACAGGCGGCAGAGTCGTTGCGGCAGCTAGGCTGCGAGGCCGTCGGCGTCAAGTGTGATGTGACGGCGGAAGAAGAGGTGAAACAAACGATCCATGAAGCGGTCAAACGGTGGGAGCGTCTCGATATTGTCGTGAACAACGCCGGTTTGCAATATGTCGCCAATATTGAAGACTTTCCGACCGAGAAGTTCGAGCAGTTGATCCGCGTCATGCTCGTCGGCCCGTTTTTGGCCATTAAGCATGCGTTTCCGCTGATGAAGGAGCAGCGCTACGGCCGCATTATCAACATGGCGTCGATTAACGGATTGATCGGGTTTGCCGGAAAAGCCGCCTACAACAGCGCAAAACACGGGGTGATCGGCTTAACGAAAGTGGCGGCGCTAGAAGGGGCACCGTACGGCATTACGGTGAACGCCCTTTGTCCGGGGTATGTCGACACAGAACTCGTCCGCAATCAGCTCGCTGACTTGGCGGCGACGAGAAAGGTGCCGCTTGAGAAGGTGCTCGAGGAAGTGATTTACCCGCTCGTGCCGCAGCGGCGGCTCTTGTCCGTTGAAGAAGTCGCCCATTATGTTCTCTTTTTGGCAGGCGAACAAGCGAAAGGAATCACCGGCCAGGCGGTGGTGATCGATGGCGGGTATACGGCGCAATGAAGCGCAATAAGCCCTTAGCCTCGCAAATGGCTAAGGGCTTGTTGCTTGGTCGTTCAGCTGAGAGCGAATTCAAAGCTCGCGAGGATTTTGACTTCTTTCCCGACAAGGAATCCGCCGGTTTCGAGTGCGACGTTCCATACCAATCCGTAGTCTTCGCGGTTGATCGTTCCTTCGACGTCAAAACCGACCGAGATGCCGCCGGTGAGCGGGTTTTTCACTTGGCCGTTGTATTCGACTTTGAACGTTTCCGTTCTCGTCACGCCGCGGATCGTCAGCTTCCCGGTCACTTCATATTCCGTGTCGGAAAGCTTGCGCACGGACTCACTGACAAACGTAATGGTTGGATAGTTCTCGACATCGAAAAAGTCGGCCGAGCGGAGATGGTTGTCGCGGTCGGCGTTTTTCGTGTCGATCGAGGCGGCATCGATCGTCGCTTTGACTTTCAGCGACTCGAGTTCGTTGATGTCGCCTTCGACCTCAACGTCAAAGTTGGTGAATTCCCCTTTCGCTTTGGAGATCATCATATGTCTTACTTGGAAGGCGACAGAGCTGTGCGCTTTGTCGAGTTGGAATGTTGTCATCGCTTTTCCTCCTCTTTATGATTCATATTCACACCACTATCATAACAAATGTATATCTCGAAATCAAATATTTTTTATTAAAGATTATTAGTATGGAGCACAGGGGGCTTTCCATGATAAGATGAAAGAAAAATGATGTGCGGAAAGGGAGAATAAGATGAATGAAATCGGCCTTTTAGCGAAAATCAAACAGCAAATGGAACGGTTTTCACCGGCGGAAAAAAAGATAGCCGCCTACATTCTCGACCATGCCGAACTCGTGCCGAATATGACGACGAAGGATTTGGCCCAGGCGGCTGACACAAGCGAAGCGAGCGTCGTTCGTTTTTGCAAGGCAGTCGGCATCGGCAGTTTTCCTGGATTGAAACTGGCGCTTGTCCGCGAGTTAACAATGGCCGATATGAGCATTAACGATTTTTCAATTCTTGACAAACCGGTTTCCCCGTATGAATTGTTTACGAAAGTGACGTATGTCAATAAGGCCGCGATTGAAGCAACGACCACGACGCTTGATAAGCGGGAGCTGGAGAAGGCGGCCGCGGCGATTGCCAACGCCGGCAAGCTGTTGTTTTATGGGGTTGGCGGCTCTGCGGCCGCCGCGATGGATGCCAGTTATAAGTTCACGAAACTTGGCTATATGGCGGTGATGTCGCCCGATTTCCATGTAATGCTTCCATTGGTTGCCCATTTGAACGAAGGAGATGTGTTGGTAGCGGTATCGACGTCGGGAAGGACAAAGGACGTATTGGAGATCGCCCGATTCGCGAAAAAGCAGAAGGCCACTGTCATCGCCATCACGAAGCTGGATTCAACGTCCCCGCTGTATAAAGAAGCGGATATTAAATTGGCGCTGCCGGATGTTGAGCAAGACCACCGCATCGGCAGCATGGCATCGAGAATGGTGCAGCTTAATGTGATTGATGCCTTGTATTTAATTACGTTCCATCGTGTGGGAAGCCGGGTGATCGAACGGTTTCACGAGACAAGAGAAGAAGTAGTGCGGTTGCGAAGATAAAGCGGGCTTGAGACGAGCCTGCTTTGCTTTTTGTGGGAATGTTTCAAATAAAAAAAGAATAGATTAATATTTTATTTCATAAATTTATAATATAAATATGAAATATAATTTCTAATTTCGGTAAAGAGGTGACGAGATTGTTCGAACGTCTAACTACGGAACAAGGCAATGAAAAAACGAAACATTTGGATGAAATGACGACGAGAGAAATTTTACAAGCGATGAATGAAGAAGATCAGACAGTGGCGGCCGCGGTGGCCAAACAACTGGATTCCATTGAGAAGCTCGTACATATTGTCATTGCCGCGTTTCAGAGAGGAGGAAGACTTATTTATGTTGGAGCAGGAACGAGCGGCCGGCTTGGTTTGCTTGATGCCGTTGAATGTCCGCCGACGTTCGGCGTTGATCCCAAGATGGTGCAAGCGGTGATCGCCGGGGGGCGAGAAGCGGTGGCCAATGCAGTTGAAGGAGCAGAAGATGATGAAGAAGCGGCCGTCCGCGATCTCGAGGCAGTGGGCTTGACGGCAAACGATGTAGTCGTTGGCATTGCGGCAAGCGGACGGACGCCGTATGTGGTGAGTGCGCTTCGCTACGCTAAGAAAAGAGGAGCAGCAACAGGAAGCATCGCCTGCAATCATGGGGCGGAAATGAGCCAATACGCCGATGCGGCAGTGGAGATTGAAACTGGTCCGGAAGTGCTGGCGGGTTCGACTCGCCTCAAGGCTGGAACAGCGCAAAAAATGGTGCTCAATATGATTTCGACCGCTTCTATGGTTGGCATTGGCAAAGTATACGGCAACTGGATGGTCGATGTGCTAGCGACAAACGAAAAGCTAAAAGAGCGAGCAAAGCGGATTTTGATGGAAGCGACGGGAGTGAGCGCCGACGAAGCGTCCCGTTATTATGAACAAGCAAATGGGGAGGTGAAGACAGCGATTGTGATGATTTTACGTGGGTGTCGTTATGAAGAGGCGAAAGAGCGGCTGCAAAAAGCCGGCGGTTTTGTGCGCAACGCGCTTAAATAACGCGGATAAGGGGGAGAGGAACGATGAACCGAGAACAACAAATGGCGGCAACGATGCTTTCGCATTTAGGGGGGAAAGAGAACATTGCCCGCATCGCTCACTGCATGACGCGGGTGCGCGTGTCGTTGCGTGATCCGGATCAAGCGGATATTGCCGCCCTGAAACGGGTTGAGGGAGTCATGGGGGTGATTGATGACGAAACGCTGCAAATCGTCGTCGGTCCCGGCATTGTCAACAAAGTGGCGGCCGCGTTATGCGAGCTGACTGGTCTGGAGCTTGGGGAAGTGATCGAGGATGGGCTTGAGGACATCGCGGAGCGGACAAAAGCGAAGGTCAAAGCTCGCCAACAAACGCCGCTAAAGCGGTTGTTGCGCAAAATCGGCAGCATCTTCATCCCGCTCATCCCTGGTCTGGTCGCCTCAGGGATCATTAACGGGATTGCCAACTTTGCCAAAAACGCCGGCGTTGATCCACAGACGACGTGGCTGCAGCTGTTGCTTTTGATTGGCGGCGGCATTTTTGCCTCGCTCGGCGTGTTAGTCGGTTACAATACAGCGAAGGAATTCGGCGGCACACCGGTATTAGGGGCCATTGCCGGCATCCTCGTCTTCAACCCGGCGCTGGCGGATGTTAAGCTATTTGGGGAAGCGCTTACAACAGGGAGGGGAGGGCTGTTTGCCGTCTTGCTAGCAGCATGGTTGATGGCGGTCATCGAAAAGCGTGTTCGCCAATTTGTCCCAAACGCGGTCGATATCATTGTGACACCGTTGATTACGGTGCTTATCGTCTGCCTATTTACCTTGATCGCTGTACAGCCGATTGCGGGGTGGCTGTCGATGGCGATTACAACTGGCTTGAAAGCAGTGCTCGATGTGGGTGGGGTGATTGCCGGCGCGGTGTTGGCCGGAACATTTTTGCCGCTTGTCATGGTTGGACTGCATCACGGTCTGACACCAATTCATATGGAATTGATTCAAAAACTTGGTTCCACCCCGCTGTTGCCTATTTTGGCGATGGCTGGAGCGGGGCAAGTCGGAGCGGCGATCGCTGTCTATGTGAAGACGAAAAATCAAAGACTCCGCAACATCATTAAAGGAGCGCTGCCAGTCGGGTTTTTAGGCATCGGGGAACCGCTGTTGTACGGGGTGACATTGCCGCTTGGGCGGCCGTTTGTCACCGCATGCCTCGGTGCGGCGGTCGGCGGTGCGTTTCAGGCGGTAATGAAGACTGCGGCGCTCGGCATCGGCGTGTCTGGGCTGTCATTGATTCCGCTCATTGCTGATGCGAAATATGTGACGTATTTCGTCGGATTGGTCATTTCCTATGCGTTTGGGTTCCTGTTTACCTATTGGTTCGGGTTTAAAGAGGAAATGGCAGAAAATATATAGAGAGGGATGGCGATGCTTTCCTTTTCCTTTTATCTTTTTCAACCGTTTGAACAAATCGAGGAAGCGTTTCGGAAAGCGGCGAGTTTTGGAGCGAGGGAACTGTTTACTTCGCTGAACCTTTTGAACGGAAAAGAACTAGGCGAGCAAGAGAAGCTGAAATGGATCGGCCGGCTCGCCCGCCACTACGGGGTGGGGGTGGTAGCAGACGCCACCCCCGCCGTGCTTTCGTACTTGCCAGCCGACCCTGACGTTGCCAAGGCACTCAGCGAGTGGGGGATGGTCGGACTGCGGCTTGACGACGGCTTCTCGTGGGATGAAACGGTGCAGCTTTCGAAGCAGATGAAAGTCGTATTGAACGCCAGTACGATCACAGAACGCGAAATTCAGGAGTTGACATCGCGACAAATCGACTGGGCGGGTGTGGAAGCATGGCATAACTTTTACCCGCGCCCGGAAACTGGGCTTTCGGGCGACACGCTCATGAAACAAAACCGAATGTTGCGCCAATGCGGCATAGCATCAATCGGGGCCTTTGTCCCTGGCAACGCCCAAAAGCGCGGTCCGCTTTACAAAGGGATGCCGACGTTAGAGGATCATCGGGAAGCGGATCCGGTTTCTGCCTATATCGAGCTGCGCGAAACGTATAAGGTGGAAAAAGTGTTCGTCGGGGACTTATCGGTGTCAGACGATGTGCTCGAGCGAATGGCGTGGGTGCGGCAAGGAATCATTCCTATTCGCTACCGGCCGATCGTATCAGCCCCCTGGCTGTCTCTTGTCGAAACGGTGCACACGAATCGGCGTGACGCGGCCCGTGATGTGATTCGCTCAGTTGAATCGCGCCGCACCTTTGCATGGCCGCAGGAGGCGTTGCATCCCACCGAACCGGTGCCGCGGCCGATCGGGAGCGTGACGATTGACAATGAATGCTACGGTCGTTACGCTGGGGAACTGCAAATCACCTTAACGGATCTTCCTGCTGATGACAACGTCAATGTTATCGGCAGGGTGATCAAGGAAGATGTACCGTTGCTTCGCCGCATTCAAGGCGGCCGCCTGTTTTGCCTTATTCGTTGTAATTGAAGGGAGGTGCAGTTGGCACAAGGAAGGAAAAGGTTGACTTGTCCTCAGGGCCGTCCCATCATCATGCGGAAGACAGGCAATTTAACAGGAAACGCAACTTCAACATCCCATGTTTCAAGTTGAACGGCGTTGAATACATCGGTGCTCTTCTTTGGCATTCGAGGGTCGTGAAGGGATGGTGATTTCCCGTCCCTAGGTGCGCCTCAACTCAAGAAAAAGAGCCATCAAAAGTAAGGCAAATGTCTTTGCAAATCAGCAGTCGAGAATTATAATGGGACATGAAGAATTTGGCATTGATTGCCGTCAAAAGGAGAGGGGAGCGAAGGTGAAGTATCGAAAACTCGGCCGCACGGGGCTGAAAGTCAGTGAGATTAGTTTAGGCAGCTGGCTTACATATGGAAATTCGGTGGAAAAAGAAACCGCGATCCGCGTCATTGACAAGGCGTACGAACTTGGCATCAACTCGTTTGACACAGCGAACGTCTACGCGCGCGGGGAAGCGGAAAAAATCGTCGGCGAGGCGCTGCGCAAATATCCGCGCGAATCGTATGTCATCGCGACGAAAGTGTTTTGGCCGATGGGCGATGGTCCGAACGACCGCGGCCTGTCGCGCAAGCATGTGTTTGAGCAGCTCCATGCGAGCTTAAAGCGGCTGCAACTGGATTATGTCGATATCTACTATTGCCACCGCTATGACAAAGAAACACCGGTCGAGGAGACGTTGCGTACGATCGACGACCTCGTCCGCCAAGGAAAAGTGCTGTATGTCGGCGTGAGCGAATGGACGGCCCAGCAAATTCAAGAGGCGCTCGGCGTGGCCGACCGCTACCTGCTCGACCGGATCGTCGTCAATCAGCCGCAATACAACATGTTCCACCGCTATATTGAAAAGGAAGTCATCCCGGTGTGCGAACAAAACGGCATCAGTCAAATCGTCTTCTCGCCGCTCGCGCAAGGGGTGCTGACCGGCAAATACAAACGAGGTCAAGCGTTGCCGGCTGACAGCCGCGCCGCTGATCCAAGAGCGAATACGTTTATCCAAGGATTGCTCAATGACGAAGTGTTAACGAAAGTGGAACAACTCGAAAAAATCGCGGCTGAGCTTGGCATTACGTTGTCCCAGCTCGCCCTCGCCTGGGTGCTGCGCCAGCCGAACGTCGCCAGCGCCTTAATTGGTGCCAGCCGTCCGGAACAAGTCGAAGAAAACGTCAAGGCGGTCGATGTCGCGTTAAGCGAAGAAGTGATTGAGAAGATTGAGGGGGTTTTGGCGTAAAAGAGGTGAGGGTGTCCCAAAAGGATCGGGACACCCTTTCTTATTTACTTTTACCGCATATAAGGTATAAAACAAATCATTAAGAAACAATATGTGTTGTGTTTTGTTTAAGGAAAATTACCCTTTTGGGTCAGCCCCATTTTTTGTCATTGGTACGTGTTTCCCTAGAAGGCTGGTGAAAATCAGCCATTTTTCCTAAATCAACGGTTCTCGAGTGAAGAGAAAGATAGCCTTTTATGGAGCTTTCTAATTTGAGAAATCCCATTGTTGAGCCGTATTTCCTGTTCAATCACCATCCTTCTACAGCATTTCCAAGGAAGGAACAGAAGGATTTTTTCACGCCAACGGCGAACGGTACGGAAAGAGGGAAGAACGAAAGGGGAATGGGGAATGGCGAGTGATTGCAGTGCTTTGCCAACCGTCGTTTGTCGCCAAACGTTGCAAGAAGTCATGCAACGGATGGCGGCTCGTGGGCTTGAGTCGGTGAACGTGATCGATGAGCATGGCCGGACGGTGGGGCGGTGCACGTGGCGGATGATGCTGCGGGCGGCGGCGGATGGGCTCGATCGTTCCATGCCGATAGGGGAAGTATTGATGGCATTTTCCGACAAGTGGGAAACGAAACAGGAAGGCGTCTGCGCTGCAATGCCAATGTCTGAAAGCGATTCCAAAGCAACGAATGAGCTCGAGCGACTGCGGCGTGAGTTGGAGGAAACGCACCGTCTGGCTGAGACGATGAAAACGGTGCTGGATGCGGCGTACGAAGGGGTGGTTGTCGTCGATGAGGACGGCGTGGTTCGTGAAATCAACCGGGCGTATTGCCAGTTTCTCGGCATCCGCCGCGAAGAAGCGGTCGGGAAGCACGTGACGGACGTGATCGAAAACACCCGTTTGCACATTTGCGTTCAATCCGGCATTCCTGAACGTGGATACATTCAAAAAATTTACGGCCAGCCGATGGTTGTGCACCGCATCCCGATTTGGCGGGACGGCAAGGTGATCGGGGCGATCGGGATGCTTATTTTCCAAGGGGTATCGGAAGTATATGAAATTTTCCGGCGCCTGCAGGAGCTGTCGCGTGAGGCAAGCCGGAAGGAGAAGAAAGAAGCGAAACCACAGGAGACGGCCGCCTCCGCCCCGAAAGGAATCGAGCGGATCATTGGCCGCCACCCGTCGATCGCCGCTGTGAAGCAGATGATTCGTCGGGCGGCGCGCGTGCCGTCGACGGTGCTCATTACCGGTGAAAGCGGAACGGGGAAAGAGGTGGTGGCGCGGGCGATCCATGAGGCGGGCCCGCATGCGGACGGACCGTTTGTCAGCGTGAATTGCGCCGCCATCCCTGAGTCGTTGTTGGAAGCGGAGCTGTTCGGCTATGAGGACGGGGCGTTCACTGGCGCGAAAAAAGGGGGGAAGCCCGGCAAATTCCAGCTCGCCCATCGGGGGACGCTGTTTTTGGATGAAATTGGCGATATGCCGCTTGCCATGCAGGCGAAAATTTTGCGCGTCTTGGAAGAGAAAAAGGTGGAAAAAGTCGGCGGGCTATACGAAACCGAGGTGGACGTGCGCATCATCGCCGCGACGAACAAACCGCTTGAAGACATGGTGCGGGAAGGAACGTTCCGGGAAGATTTGTTTTACCGCCTGAACATCATTCGCATTCATCTTCCGCCATTGCGCGAGCGGAAAACGGATATTCCGGCGCTGCTCGCCCACCATATGGAACGGATGTGCCGGCAGTTTGGCGTCGCGTTGAAGTCGTTTACCAAAGAGGCCATGGAAGTGCTTGTCGACTATTCCTGGCCGGGAAACATCCGCGAGCTGGTCAACGTCGTCGAATGGCTGATCAGCATGGTTGAAGGAGATGTGATCGAACGCGAACACTTGCCAGCGTATTTGTCGACCGTTCAACCGGCAGCCTCGTCTTTGCCAAACGGTGGTGTGAAGATGGCTGATCGGTGGAAAGAAATGGTCTATCAATCGGAACGTGAGCGCATCGCTGCGGCGCTGGTGGCGGCGGGCGGAAACAAGGCGGAAGCGGCAAGGAGGCTCGGCATTCACCGCTCGACGTTATATGAGAAGCTGAAAAAATACGGATTGTAGGCAACGGCGGTAAAGCCGTTGTTTTTTGTTGCTCTGTTGGATAAGTGTCTGGTATTGTAGGAGAAATGTCTGCTTACTGTCGGTGAACGCGTTTTTGTTTCGAAACAGCCCCCTTATCATGGCGTCTTTTGTATGTTGGCACGGAATTTGCTTCATAAGGAAATGAAACCGTTGTCAAAAAAGGAGGGGAAACAATGTACGAATTGTTGGTGCCCAGCCGGGTTGTGTATGGGCGCAATACGTTCGCCGAAGTCGGCCCACAGGCAAAAGCGCTCGGGACGAAAGCGCTCATCGTCAGCGACCCGGTGATGGAGAAAATCGGCCTTGTCGCCCGTTGCGAGCAATACTTGCAACAGGTGGGGATGACGTTTGCCAAGTACACAGGGGTTGACACGGAGCCGACGGATGTCCATGTGAAGGAAGCGCTTGACGTCTGCCGGAGCGAGCAGTGCGATGTCATTATCGCTCTTGGCGGCGGCAGCAGCATCGACGCCGCCAAAGCGGTGGCGGTGATGATCACGAACGAAGGAACGATCAGCGACTATATCGGCAATCAGAAACGGTTTACCGAAAAACCGCTGCCGCTCATTGCTATTCCGACAACGGCCGGCACCGGTTCCGAAGTGACGAAAGTGACGGTCATTATTGATACGAAGACAGACGTCAAAATGATGATTTCCCAGCCGGCGCTCCTTCCGGCCGTGGCGATCGTTGATCCGCTTCTCACCATCTCATGCCCGCCATCCGTTACCGCGGCAACCGGTGTCGATGCGCTTTGTCACGCGATCGAGGCGTATATTTCCCGACGCGCCCATCCGGTGACCGATGTGCTGGCGCTCTCTGCCATTGAGGCGATCATCGGCCATTTGCGCCGGGCGTACGAAAACGGCCAAGACATCGAAGCGCGGGAAAAAATGGCGATCGCGGCCATGAAGGCCGGCATGGCGTTCTCGAATGCCTCGGTAACACTTGTGCACGGCATGTCGCGGCCGATCGGAGCGCTCTTCCACGTGCCGCACGGCGTGTCCAATGCGATGCTGTTGCCAGGGGTGCTTGAATTCACAAAAGACAGCGCCATCGAACGATTGGCGGTGATCGCCCGAATCATCAAGCCGCCGCTCAAAGACGTTTCCGATACGGAAGCAGCTGAGGCGCTTGTTGAAGAAGTGAAACAGCTTTGCCGCGATTTGCGCATTCCGAATATGAAAACGTGGGGCATCGACAAAGCGGCGTTTGACAAAGCGGTTGATAAAATGGCGGCCGATGCGCTCGCGAGCGGCAGTCCAGCGAATAACCCAAGAGTGCCGACCCATGGGGAAATTGTCGCGCTGTATCATATTTGTTACGACTATCAGTATGACACCAATACGGTCAGCCATTAAATGAAGCAACGGTCAAACGAGGGGGAAAAGTATGCTGGGGATGATTGGTTTATTGGCCTCATTGGGATTGTTGATTTTTTTGACAATGAGGGGGATCAATATCATTATTGCCGCGTTGATCAGTTCTGTTCTTGTTGCGCTGACAGGCGGATTAAACTTGGAAAAAGCTTTGATGGAAAGCTATATGACGGGCTTTACAGGCTATTTCGCCAGCTGGTTTCTTATCTTCTTAGCCGGGGCGATTTTTGGCAAAGTGATGGAGGACACCGGGTCAGCTGACTCCATCGCTCATTGGGTAAAAGAAAAGTTTGGCGCTAAACATGCTGTATTGGCGGTCGTTGCTGCCTGCGCCATTATGACATACGGCGGTGTCAGCTTGTTTGTCGTCGGCTTTTCTGTTTACCCGATCGCCGTGTCACTGTTCCGTCAGTCGAATACGCCGCATCGTTTTATTCCGGCCGCCATGGTGTTCGGTTCGGTTTCGTTCACAATGACATCTCCGTATTCACCGGAGATTCAAAACATCATTCCAACGCAATTTTTCCATACAACGCCGGGGGCTGGGGGATGGGTAGGCATTTTCGTCGGCGCAACGATTGCTGTGGCTGGTTCCCTCTATTTAACGCGTGTTGTCCAAAAAGCGAAACAAAACGGCGAAACGTTTTCCTTGCCATACCGAACCGGCGACGTTTCCGGTGCGGTGAGCGAAATTGCTGCTTCGCTCGAGCGCGGCGCTGGCCGTCCGCTGCCGAACATTGTTTGTGCCATCCTTCCGTTAGTGGCGGTGATTGTTTCATTAAACATTTTGGCAAAATTCATTTCTTCGACTTCAGCAGGGGTCTTGTCACTTGTCCTTGGTATTGTGCTTTGCTGGGTGTTAAATGCGAAATTCGTCCGCAAATTTTGGGAGGCCATGGCGTCCGGCGCCCAAGATGCGTTAGTCGCTGCCGCTAATACGTGCGCCGTCGTCGGCTTCGGAGCGGTGGCGAAAAATGTGCCGGCCTTTCAAAAAGCCGTTGATGTCCTTGTGAACATTCCTGGACCGGAACTGCTCGGATTGGGGTTGGCCGTCACGATTATTTGCGGCATGACCGGGTCGGCTTCCGGCGGTCTCGGTATTGCCTTGCCGATTTTGGCGCCGATTTATCTGGCGAAAGGGCTTGACCCCGGCGCCATGCATCGAGTGGCGGCACTTGCTTCCGGTGGCCTTGATTCGCTGCCGCACAACGGATACATTGTGACGACGATTCGCGCCGTCTGCCATGAAACGCACGAGCGGACGTATAAGCCGATATTCGTTCTGTCGGTTATCATTCCGCTTGCCGGCATGTTCTTAGCCATTCTCTTATACTCGATTTTCTAGAAAGGTGGTTTCGTTCATGAGTTTTGTCACGGAAACAAAAACGTTGAAAAACTTTATTGGCGGCCAATGGGTCGCGTCAACATCCGGAAAAGAAGAAATCGTGCCGAACCCGGCGACAGGAGAAGTGCTGGCGAAAGTGCCGCTCTCTTCGCGCGAGGAGCTTGATGCGGCGGTGGCGGCTGCGAAAGAAGCGTTCCGCGAATGGCGCAAAGTGCCCGTTCCGCGCCGCGCCCGCATTTTGTTCCGCTATCAGCAGCTTCTTGTCGAGCATTGGGAGGAGCTTGCCCGCCTTGTGACATTGGAAAACGGCAAAGTGTACGAAGACGCATACGGCGAAGTGCAGCGCGGTATTGAGTGCGTCGAATTTGCGGCGGGAATTCCGACGCTTATGATGGGCCAACAGCTGCCGGATATCGCGACCGGCATCGAATCGGGCATGTACCGCTACCCGCTTGGCGTTGTTGCCGGCATTACGCCGTTTAACTTCCCGATGATGGTGCCGTGCTGGATGTTTCCGCTTGCCATCGCCTGCGGCAATACGTTCGTGCTGAAGCCGTCCGAGCGGACGCCGATGCTCGCCAACCGTTTGGCAGAGCTGTTCACCGAAGCCGGCCTGCCGGCAGGGGTGCTCAATATCGTCCACGGAGCGCACGAGGTGGTCAACGGCATCCTGGAGCATAAAGACATTAAAGCCGTCTCGTTCGTCGGCTCGCAGCCGGTCGCCGAATATGTGTACAAAACAGCCGCCGCTCACGGCAAGCGCGTTCAGGCGCTCGCCGGCGCGAAAAACCATTCGATCGTCATGCCGGACGCCGACCTCGACATGGCGGTGACGAACATCATCAACGCCGCGTTCGGTTCGGCAGGTGAGCGGTGCATGGCATGCTCCGTTGTCGTTGCTGTGGGCGATATCGCTGATGAGCTAGTGAGACGGCTCAAAGAAGCCGCTGACCGCATCCAAATCGGCAACGGGCTCGACCAAGGCGTCTTTTTAGGCCCGGTCATCCGCGAGTCGCATAAAGAGCGGACGATCAAATACATCGAAATCGGCGAAAAAGAAGGGGCGCTCCTTGTCCGCGACGGCCGCCGCGACTCGGCGACAAGCGGAAAAGGGTACTTCATCGGCCCGACGATTTTCGACCATGTCAAACCGGGCATGACGATTTGGACGGATGAAATTTTCGCCCCGGTTCTGTCCGTCGTCCGCGCCCGCGACTTGGACGAAGCGATTGAGATCGCCAACCGGTCGGAATTCGCCAACGGCGCTTGCATCTACACGGACAGCGCCAAAGCGATCCGCCAGTTCCGTGAAGAAATCGATGCCGGCATGCTTGGTGTCAACGTCGCTGTCCCGGCGCCGATGGCGTTCTTCCCGTTCTCGGGCTACAAAAACTCGTTTTACGGCGACCTTCACGCCAACGGCCGCGACGGCGTCGAGTTTTATACGAGAAAGAAAATGGTGACGGCGAGATATGAATAGGAAAACAATGAAGCAGCCCGCTTGGATTCGGGCTGCTTTTTTATCACCTCACACTGAGTCGTGACGGCATTCAAAAGGCGCGAAGTGTGATAGAATAAAATAAAAAAGGGTGTGAGTTTCATGGCTATGGACTACTTTCAGGTGAACTTGCCGAAAGAGTTTTTGCCCGCCATTAATGAATTGGAAGGCAGCACCGTTGAGGCGAAAATAAAGCTTTCATTGGCGATTGGGCTGTTTGTTGGAAAACAGGTGACGCTAGCGAAAGCGGCTGAATTGTCAGGAAAATCCTTAGGGGAATTTATCGATGTATTGCGTTCGAAGGCGATTCCTTGGATGGAATATACGGAGGAACACATCAAAGATGATTGGGACACGGTGCAAAAATTGAGCAAAGAAAATAGGGATCACAATGAGTAGGGTTACGGTTAATTCTACACCGATTATAGGTCTGTCGATCGTTGGTCAATTGACTCTTTTGTCTGAACTATTTGATGAAGTATATGTTCCGGAAGCTGTCTATCAAGAAATTGTTCATCACCATGCCCCACGCCATTATGGAAAAGAGGAGCTCAAACGATTGGTCAGCGAGGGGGTGTTTCGACTATACCATGTAAAAAATCGCAGCCTTGTTGAAAGTTTATATGGAAAATTCCATGCCGGGGAGTTAGAAGTTATTATTGGAGCGAAAGAACTTGGTGCTCAAGTCGTTGTGATGGATGAGCATGCTGCCAGATCATTGTCGAAACAATTCCTTTTACGGCCTATCGGTACAATCGGAGTTTTGATTCTGGGAAACCTGAATCCGTGATGGTTGGAAATCAACTTTGATTTTGGTGTTAGTTCTATGGATATATGATCCATACATCCCTTTTTTTGATGATTCCCTGCACCACTTTCATGTTTGAAAACGAGATAAATCCTC
>NZ_SDLD01000038.1:0-31679 GCF_013096875.1 Geobacillus sp. DSP4a
CTCCTCCACTGTTTGGTTATGTGTTCACAACTTCCACAGTAGAGGAAATGTTAGAGGCTGGCAAGCCTTTTTTCTTTGCCTTCAGCTCTGCACTTTTCGTTGCAGAACTCTGTATTTTTATTTTGCACTAAACAAGTATCGCCTTTGGATCGCGCGGTACGCTTCTGAGAATGCCGCAAAACCGTGAGTGTGCTGCCTTCTTTCCTCCTCCCGTATGTTCAATTCAATATACCCAATCCGTCATCTGGCAAGCGGTCAAAGCATGGCTCGAAACGCCAAGACGAGGAGCGAAGACCAAACAGGTTGGTTTTCCCACCAAGGAGGTCATCTTATTTTATGTCCGACGATTTTTACGGAATCTCTCCCGCTTGCATCACGCGGCGGTGAGAAGGTGGGGGATCATCGGCCCTGTGGGGAACGCAAGAACAGAACGGGCGGTTTGGTGGATGCAGACCTTGGAGGGACGGGGGGTGGGCTCGATCATCCAAGACCTGTGGACAAACGAGAGGTGGCATCCGTTTGCGGATCAAATTGCTTCCTGATTTTCTACTTAACACCAAAAACGGAGATGGTTGATGTTCCCACAAACCCTTCCTCTCGACGAATCTCGAGCCGTTTCGTAAGATAGGAGGCAGAGGGACCGGAACGGTCCAACATCACAGGGAGACAGGGAGGAGATCCGGATGGATGAATCGATGAGACACGACATCGCGCTGTTTCGGTACGGGCTGATCGCTCCGTTGGTGAATGGCCAGGTGGAGCCCAAAGCGTATTTGAATGAGGTGGGCGGGCGAGTGCATTCGATTCCTCATCAAGGGGACAAGCCCATTGCGGCGAAGACGATTCTGGATTGGTGCGCCCGATACAAAAAAGGGGGCTTCGACGCCTTGAAGCCGAAGCGCCGTTCGGACCGCGGCCGCTCCAGACGTCTGTCCCCCGATGATGAGGATCATATTCTAGCATTGAGGAAGGAACATCCCACCATGCCCGTGACCCTATTCTACGAACAACTCACCAAGCAGGGGGACATTCCCACCACCCTCTCATACTTTACTATATACCGATTGTTGAAAAAACACAACCTGGTGGGAAAAGAAATCTTGCCGATGCCGGAGCGAAAGCGTTTTGCGTATGACCAGATCAATGAGCTATGGCAAGGGGACTTATCCCATGGACCCACGATTCGCGTCCATGGGAAAGCCCAGAAAACGTTTTTGATCGCGTATATCGATGACTGCTCGCGGTTGGTGCCGTATGCCCAATTTTTCCCTTCGGAGAAGTTTGACGGGTTGCGGATCGTCACAAAGGAAGCGGTGCTTCGTTGCGGGAAGCCGAAACGCATTTACTCGGACAACGGGAAAATTGATCGATCCGAGGTGCTGCAGTATGCGTGCGCCGAGATGGGGATTACACTCATCCACACTCAGCCGTATGACCCGCAAAGCAAGGGAAAAATCGAACGGTTCTTCCGCACCGTACAGACACGGTTTTATCCACTGTTGGAGCTGAATCCGCCGAAATCGCTTGATGAGTTGAACGAGCGTTTTTGGAAGTGGCTTGAAGAAGAGTATCATCGAAAACCGCACGCCTCACTGGACGGAAAAACGCCGCATGAGGTGTTTCAGTCCCAAGTGGAACGAGTGGTGTGGATCGAAGACATCGATTGGCTGGATGCGATTTTTCTGAAACGGGAGCACCGCAAGGTGAAAGCCGATGGCACGATCACCCTGAATAAACAGCTATACGAAGTGCCGCCTCGGTTCATTGGGCAATCGATTGAGCTCCGCTATGACGAACGAGGCGTCTATGTGTACGAAGATGGCAAACGGGTGGCGGAAGCCATTCGGGTGCGTTTGGAGGACAATGCCTATGTGAAGCGCCACCGGTCGCCGTTTGCGGCGGTTTCGGCGAAGGAGGGCGAACAGGATGTATAAAACGTTTTATTCCCTCTCGCGGGAGCCGTTTGCGAAAGAAACAGACCCGTCCGAGGCGTATCAAGGGGCGGCGTTTCAAGAAGCGCTGCGGGCGCTGGAGTACGTGAAACGAACGCGGGGAATCGGGCTGTTGATCGGAGAGCCGGGGGCGGGCAAGACGTTCGCCCTTCGGGCGCTGAAAGAGTCATTGAATCCATCATTGTATCATGTGGTCTACTTCCCGTTATCGACCGGAGGCGTGATGGATTTTTACCGTGGACTGGCCTTGGGATTAGGAGAGGAACCGAAGTACCGCAAGGTAGATCTCTTCCGCCAAATCCAGCAGGCGATCGAGCGATTGCATCATGAACGACGGATCACGCCGGTGTTCATTTTGGACGAGATGCATTTAGCAAAGGATGCATTTTTACAGGACATCGCCATCTTGTTCAACTTTGAGATGGATTCGACCAACCCATTTGTCTTGATTTTGGCCGGGTTGCCCCATTTACAGGGGAAGCTGCGGCTCAATCAGCACCGCCCTCTCGACCAGCGGATCATCATGCGATGCCGGATGGGGCCGCTGGAGAAGGAAGAGGTGGCGGGCTACATCGAGCATCGGATGAAACAGGCCGGGGCGAAGCATCCGATCTTCACCCCATCGGCGTTAGAGGCGATTGCCCTGCAATCACGTGGTTGGCCCCGTGTCATCAACACGTTGGCCACGACGTGCCTGCTGTACGGGCATCAGCTGAAAAAGGACGTCATTGACGAAGAAGTGGTGCGCATGGCTGCAGAGGAAATGGGGTATTAGCACGAAAGGGGCCAAATCGGCCTCTTTTGTGCTTCCTCTTTTTCATCGGTCCATCAGGCGCGCTGGAAATCTTCATCTGAAAGAGCGTGCAAATGTTCCGAAAGAATGTGCAAAATCCGCAATAATTCGCAAAAATTTTGCACATTATTTCCGAATCCGCCTGAAATAATTTGAAAAAGGGATTCTGAAATAATGTGCTAATTTACAGCGATGACATGGAATCCCTTTTTCAGACAGGCTTCGATGAGCGTTTGGGACGGATACCACGAATCCATGAGCACATACACCGGCCGATCCGGTTCCACCTTGAGTGAGGAAAGCATCTCGATCGCCAGGTCGATTTTGCTCCTTCCCGCCTTCTTGTCATACAGGCGGAACGCGAACGGAAACGCCTGCGTGAAGGTGTGCACCATCAGCCAAACGAGCGAATGCCCCCAGACCGATTGATGATCTTTGTGAGAGAAATGCCAACCACACCCTTGAATGGCGTGCGTTGCCCGTGACGAAGGCTTCGTTTTTTGGCAAATCGTATCATCAATCGAGACAAAGAGAGGCTGATTCTTTCGCTCGACCAGGCGCTCGATTCGGCGGAGGATCCACTCTTGAAGCTTCCCAAGCAGCCTTTCCTCATCCCAAGGGCTTTTCGTGAAAAAGTGACTGAGCGTCGTTCGATGATTCGGATGAAAGCTCCAGTGATGAATATCGGTCAATGTTCCCGAGAATCCCTTGGTGGTCAAGGCATCGACGATATGAATGAGATGCTTGATGACCGGTTTGGAAAGCTGCAGCGTCAACCCCAAAGTGAAGAAAAACTTGTGGATTCCTTGGTGATGTGCTAATCTATTCATGAGACATGAACCTCCTTGTGTGAATGGGTTTTGTGCACATCTATTTTACCCAAGGAGTCCGGTTCATGTCTCCTTTTTTGTTTGGTTGTAAATTTATGTTAGTGAATTTGCTCATCTACAGTCATCAAGTTTCTTTGGGCTTTAAGGGGGCCGCAGAAGGCTTCGGTTTCTTCTCGTATCTTTTGGGAAGAGAGGGGCGAGAGTACGTGAGTTGAGGATGGTGGAAGGAAAGAGAAAAGCGGTCATGGAAATGGATCATTCCTGAAACGAGCATTCCTGTTAGGAGCTTTTCCGGGGACTTGATCAAAAAAAGTCCTCTTGGTATGATGCAGGGGTGTCAAACAATACCTACCATCATGCCAAGGAGGACTTCAGATGAATTGTACACAAAATTGTAAATTAGCACATTATTTCAGAATTCACCGAAAGTTGTACTTGACTATTTCAGAACATGCATTCTTTGTACTTATAAGGAAAAATCAGTAAATCAAATTTTACGTACACGGTGGCTCAAGAAAATCCCCTTTTAACCGAAGGCGAATAGATGGATGTGGCGGATTCGGCCGACGGAACACCAAGGAGAATCTTTATGATCAAGAGAATAAAGTTTATACTGTCCACTTTGAAGAACAAGTGCTGCGCTTTTTAGACTACAAGGCGGTCAAGCTGACGATGTTGATTTCTTTGATTACGATCATTGTCGGGGATCTCATTTATCGACCTAGGTGAGCGGATGCGCAAAATGAATGGAAGGGGCCGCCGGGCGTTGGTGCCCGGCGAGTTTGGTTAGACGCCAGACGGCGATGGGACGGTCGCTGTCTTTTTTTCTTTCACGAAGGCCGGCGGCAAGAACCGTTTTGGTGTGACAGGAGCTTCTGGTCCGGCAAGGCGCCAACGACAACACCGCTTCCAGCGCTGTGCATCGTCTGGAAGCGGCGCTGTCGCGTCGGAAGCGGCCGTCGTGAACGGATGTTGGCAGCCGCCAAAGCGGTGAATGCGAAGAGAGAAGGCTGTTTGACGGCCGTTTTTTCCTCTTTCGCCCGCCGCCTAGATGGGGAAGGTTATCCGTGAAAAGGCGGAAACACGTTCCAGCGCAAGCCGACAACGAGCTGGCAGCACGGAAATGCGCCAGGCGGCGGCGACAGCGTCAGGCGGATGCCGTCGGGAGTGAACTACCCACCACCTACGCTTCGCTTAGAGGTGGGGGCTTCAAGCGACTTGTGTGTGTTCGCTGAACGGTAAGCCACACACAAGAACCCTTTACGCTTCCCTTCGTTCCGAAGGTGTCCGTTCTAGCCATATTCTATCATATTCGTTGGCTAACGCCAACCGAAATTCATCTCCCACTTTCACTGGTGCTGGCGCACCTTCACGTTTAGAAGTAGGAGACTTCTTTCGGAGGGAAGTTAAAATACACTTCAGTTTGCGAGCGGATGCCGAGCGAGCGGATGAGGCGCTTCACTTCCTCCGTTTTTCCTTCTTGGGCGGCGGACATGATCGTGGCGGCAAACGAGCGCGATTCGGCCAGCCTTTTTAAAATGACTCCAGCATCGTTCATGAGCGTCTGGGCGGTGGCAGCCGATTGGGAGAAGATGGCGGGGTCGACCGACGGGTACGGCCTTGCCCATGCCGCAGGGGGCAGGAAATAAACCATGGGCTTGCTCCTCCTTTTCTGCGTGATTACTACTTATTTATACTCGTTGCGCTGTAAGCCGGTGCCATGGAAGACCGGTGAAAAAGGCTGCCGCGCCCCAATCAGCGGCATTTCACCGAAAAAGAAAACGGGATTCACCATGCTTTTTAATGCAAAAAGCGGCTGGGACCAGCAGCATGTTTCACTAAATCACCTGCTCGATCGAAACGATGCGATTGGCGATTGGCAGCGTAAGGGGAAACTTTTTTAGGAATTTTTCGTATACAGATAGGCGGCGAAAGTCTGGCTTGATTTTCAGCAGACCGTTGTGCCGACAGAGGCGGGAGTTTATGATACAATACGAAGTAGGATAAGCGGGGCGATGTGAGGGGAAACAATAGGGAAGGAGGATGGTTCATGTTAAACTTGGCAATTGTCTCACCACTGATTTATGCTTTATTCGTTCCGTTTTTGTATAAATATGTGCGTTCGATTCATACCGGATGGTTTGTGCTCCCACTACCGGTCTTATTGTTTTTATATTTTATTCAACATCTCCCTCTTACCCCCTACGGACAAACGATCCCTTGGATTCCGTCTCTAGGAATGGATTTTCAAGTCTATATGGATGGGTTAGGGCTGCTCTTTTCGTTGCTAATCACAGGGATCGGTTCTCTTGTCGTGCTGTATTCGACTTACTATTTGCCAAAGGAAAAGGAAAAACTCGGCCACTTTTACGTGTATTTGCTTTTGTTTATGGGAGCGATGCTTGGCGTCGTTCTTTCGGACAACGCAATGGCGCTCTATCTATTTTGGGAATTGACATCGTTTTCATCCTTTTTATTGATTGGCTACTGGAATGAGCGTGAACGCTCGCGGTATGGGGCGCAAAAATCGATGCTCATCACCGTGCTTGGCGGGTTGTCTTTGCTTGGAGGATTTTTATTGCTTTCGGTCATGAGTGGAGGGTCGTACAGCATTCGCGATTGGATGGCTATGGCGGATGCGTGGCCGCAACATCCGTTATTTTTTCCGGCGATGCTCTTGATTTTGCTTGGCGCGTTTACCAAATCCGCGCAGTTTCCGTTTTACATTTGGCTTCCGGACGCGATGGAAGCGCCGACGCCGGTCAGCGCGTATTTGCATTCGGCCACCATGGTGAAAGCCGGCATTTATTTAGTGGCTCGCTTCACTCCGATTTTTGCTGTTTCTTCGCTATGGGTTTGGTTGGTGATGGGCATTGGAATGGCGACGCTTTGTTGGGCATCGTTTCATGCCGCCCGCCAAACAGATTTGAAAGGGTTGCTCGCCTATTCGACGGTGAGCCAGCTCGGGTTGATTATGTCGCTGCTTGGCGCTGGAGCGCTGGCTTTTCATGGCGATCCGGGCGATCGTCGTTTATATATGGCGGCCGTGGTGGCAGCAGTGTTTCACTTAATCAACCATGCGACGTTTAAAGGAAGCTTGTTTATGGCTGCCGGCATTGTCGATCATGAGACCGGGACGCGGGATATCCGGCGTCTTGGCGGGCTGCTCAGCGTTATGCCCGTCACGTTTACCGTTGCGGTCATCGGTTCATTGTCGATGGCAGGTGTGCCTCCGTTTAACGGATTTTTAAGCAAAGAAATGTTTTTTGCGGCCATGGTGCAGGTGGCGAACGCCCATTTGTTTTCGCTTGATGTCTGGGGGATCTTGTTTCCGGTGCTCGCTTGGGTGGGGAGCGTGTTCACCTTTTTGTACAGCCTTCTTTTTGTTGGGAAAACGTTTCTTGGCGCTCCGAGGCCTTCGGAATGGCCGAAACGGCCGCACGAAGCCCCGGTGGGGATGCTTGTGGCGCCGGTGGTGCTGGCCGTCCTTGTCATCGGTTTTGGACTGTTTCCGAATGTGTTGTCCAACACGGTGATTGCTCCGGCGGTGGATGCTGTTGTTAACGGCTTGTTCCGTCGGGAAGGGCTTTCCGTGCACATTAGTCATTGGCACGGATGGACGGCCGAAGTGTGGATGACGATCGGAGTGATTGTCCTTGGCGTGTTGCTATATCGGAAGTTTGATTCATGGAGGCGCGTGTACGGCGCGTTTTCGCAGCGGCTTTCACTGAATCACTTATATGACACGGTCGTGCGGCAGATGGAAGAGCAGTCGTATTCGCTGACAAGCCGTTACATGACCGGGTATGTTCGGACGTATTTCTTGTATATTTTGTCCGTAATGATCGCGCTGCTTGTCGCAACGATTGTTTTGAAAGTAGATGGAAGGCTCTCGCTAAGCCATTTAGCGGAAGTGGGCATCCATGAACTGATATTGGCGTTGGTCGCCTTGATCGGAACAGCGACGACTGTGGCGGCCAAATCACGTCTTGTTGCGATTATCGCGTTAGGTTCGGTCGGCTATACGGTTTCCCTTTTCTTTGTGTTGTTCCGGGCGCCTGACTTGGCATTGACCCAGCTTGTCATTGAAACGATTTCTGTTTCGCTGTTTTTGCTTTGCTTCTATCATTTGCCGAAGCTCAGCCGCCATGAGAAAGGCGTTCGATTCCGGCTTGGGAACGCTCTTATTTCGCTTGGCGTCGGCGCGTTGGTCAGCGTGATCGCCTTGTTGGCGTACAGTGAGAAAAACTTTGCATCGATCGCTCAATACCATATTGAAAACGCGTATGAAAAAGCGGCTGGAAAAAATATTGTCAACGTCATCTTAGTTGACTTCCGCGGATTTGATACACTTTTTGAAATTTGTGTGCTGGCGATCGCGGCACTCGGCATTTACGCTTTAGTGAAGCTGAAAGCTCCGAAAGGGGAGAGCGGCAAATATGAATGAGCTCATTTTGCGCACGGTAACGGCCGTTGTCACGTTTATGATCATTTTATTTGGGATTCAGCTTTTTTTCGCCGGCCACTATTACCCGGGCGGCGGATTCATTGCCGGTCTCGTTACCGCCGGCGCCATTATTTTGCTGCTGCTGGCGTTTGACATCAAAACCGTCCGGTCGATGATCCCGGTTTCGTATCGCACGCTCATTGGCATCGGGCTGCTGTTTGCCTTAGGAACAGGTCTTGGCGGCTTAGTCTTCGATGTCCCGTTTTTAACGCACGCCCACGGCCATGTCATGCTGCCGCTGCTTGGGGATGTGTCGCTCCATACGGCCGTCTTGTTTGACTTAGGAGTGTATTTGGTCGTTGTCGGGGTGACCATGACGATTATCGAAACGATAGGAGAGGAAGAATAAATGGAAGTCGTCATGATTATTGTCATCGGCTGTTTGTTTGCCGGCGCTACGTACTTAATGTTAAGCAAAAGTTTGCTTCGGATCATTATCGGCACGGGATTGTTAAGCCATGGAGCGCACTTGCTGTTATTGACGATGGGAGGATTGAAAAAAGGAGCGCCGCCGCTGCTTGACGTGCAGGCGGAACATTATGTCGACCCTGTTCCGCAGGCGCTGATTTTGACGGCGATTGTCATTAGTTTTGGGGTCACGGCGTTTTTGCTCGTTTTGGCGTATCGTTCTTATCAGGAGATCGGGACGGACAATATTGAACGGATGAGGGGAAAGGAAGACCATGACTAATGCCGTAATTTTTCCGATTGCGATTCCATTGACGACAGCAGTTCTCTTGATGTTTTGCGTGAAATCATTGAGAGCGCAAAAAATGATTTCCCTCGTGTCAGCAGGGGCGCTCATCGCTGCGGGCGCTTGGCTTGTGCGTCTTGTCGACCATGAAGGGATGCAAAAGCTCGACGTCGGAAACTGGCCGGCGCCGTTTGGGATTACGCTCGTCTCCGACATGCTTTCAGCGCTGTTGGTGTTGACAACGAGCGTGATCGCGCTCGCTTGCCTGCTGTATTCCTTTTTCACGATTGACGCGAAGCAGGCGTCCATGTACTACTATGTTTTTTTTCAGTTTCTCATTGTTGGAGTGAACGGGGCGTTTACGACAGGGGATATTTTTAACTTATTCGTGTTTTATGAAGTGATGCTTATGTCATCGTATGCGCTTCTCGTTCATGGCGGTACGAAAATCCAGCTTCAGGAAACGATGAAATATATGGTGATCAACGTGTTTTCATCAGCGTTGTTTGTCATCGCCGTCGGCTATTTGTACGCCGTGACCGGCACATTGAATATGGCGCACTTAGCCGTACGGATTTCTCAAGCAGACAACACTGCTGTATTGACGGTCATTTGCTTGCTTTTTCTCATTGTCTTTGGGTTAAAGGGGGCGTTGTTTCCGTTTTATGTTTGGATGCCGGGGGCTTATTCCGCTCCGCCGTCAGCTGTGCTTGCGTTGTTTGGCGGCTTGTTGACAAAAGTCGGTGTGTATTCGATCTTGCGCACTTTCTCGCTCATTTTCCGTCAAGATGTCGGCTATACGCATACGATTTTAGCGTGGTTGGCGATCGCGACCGTTGTATTTGGCGTCATTGGCGCCGTGGCTTACCGCGATATGCGGCAAATCGCCATTTATAACATTGTGGCGGCCATCGGTGTGATGGCGTTTGGCATTTCTTTAATGACAGAAGAAAGTATGGAAGGCACGATCTTTTACTTGCTGCAAGACATGGTCATGAAAACGGCGCTCTTTTTCATTATCGGAGCGATTGCGTATGTCGCGGGAACGAATCAACTCGGGCGGTTCAGCGGACTGCTCGGTTCGTATCCACTGCTTAGCTGGACCGTATTCCTTTCCGCTCTTGCGCTAAGCGGCATTCCTCCGTTCAGCGGGTTTATCGGAAAAGCGCTCATTATTCGGGCGGCGTTTGAAAAAGGACAGCTTCTGTTTGCGCTGGTTGTGTTATTATCCAGCTTGCTTGTGCTTTATTCGGTGATGAAAATTTTTATTCAATCTTGTTGGGGAGAAGCGCGCGGGTATGAGCAAAAACGAGTCGCCCCGCTGTATGTGCCGATTGTCGCGCTTCTTTCCTTGGCCGTTTTATACGGCGTCGGGGCCGAATTTGTTCGTCCATATATCGCCCAGGCGGCGGCGACGTTGGCGGATCCGTCAATATATATTGAGTCCGTGCTGAAGGAGTAGAGGCAAATGGCGCAACAATTGCTGATCAATGTGATATTGGCATTCGTTTGGATGTTTCTTGCTGATTCGTTTAGCGGATCATCGTTTGTCATTGGATATCTCCTTGGTTTCGGCATCCTTTTTGTGCTGCGAAGATATTTTTCGACAACGTTTTATGTCGTCCCGTTGTTTGTGATTGGAAAGCTGACGCTCATTTTCATCAAAGAATTGTTGTTGGCCAACTGGGCTGTTTTGAAGATTGTTCTTTCCCCGTCGCTGGACATGAAACCTTGCATTTTCGCTCTTCCTCTTGAGGTGAGAAGGAACTGGGAAATTACGCTGTTGTCGAGCTTGATTACATTGACGCCCGGAACGTTTGTGATCGACGTCTCTGATGATAAGAAAGAGATTTATATTCATACGATTGATGCGCCGGATGTGGATGAAGTCATCCGACAAATCAAGACATCATTTGAAAAAACGATTTTGGAGGTGAGCCGGTGATGGTGATGTTCAATGTCGCGCTGGCGTTGTTGTCGCTTGCTGTCATCTGCTTTCTGTATCGGGTTGTCAAGGGCCCGACCGTGGCGGACCGGGTCATTGCGCTTGATGCGATCGGGATTTGTCTGGCAGGCATTGTGGCGGTGCTGTCCATCATATTGGAGACGAGCGTGTTTTTAGAAATTATTTTGCTGATTGGAATTTTGGCATTTCTTGGCACGGCGGCGTTTGCTAAGTTTTTGCAAAAGGGGGTTGTGATTGAACGTGACGGAAATCATTGATGGGTTGATCGTGTTGTTCGTCATGGCTGGTGCGCTGTTAACATTGATTTCGGCCATCGGCGTCCTCCGTCTTCCCGACGTCTATACGAGAAGCCATGCCATTAGCAAAAGCACGACGCTAGGGATGATTTTCATCTTAATGGGGACGTTATTTTACTTTTGGTTGAAGCACGATCATTTCAATTCCCGTTTGTTGTTGGCTATTGTCTTTCTGTTTTTAACATCTCCGGTGTCGGCTCATTTGATTAGCCGTGCGGCATACTACTCCGGCGTTCGACCGTGGGAAGGGACGGTTCGCGACGATTTGGCCGAACGGAGAGAGAATAGAACGAAAAGCGCAAAGTAGAGAAGAAATAGCGGGATGTCCTTTCGGTTTCTCCAGACCACTCCGCTTTCACGGCATCCGCCTCTTTTTCGCCCTTTTCTGAAAAAAGAAATAAACAATGGCTTCTACGTGATATAATAATAAGTAAGACCCATTACGGCTGTATGGAAGAAAGGGGGGAAGCGGCGATGGATGACCCGCAATATTTGTTTCTCGATTTCGAATTTACGATGCCGGAGACGAAAACGAATCCAAGCGGGTTTTGCCCGGAAATTATCGAAGTCGGCCTTGTTGCGGTTGTTGAGGAGCAAATCGTGAGCCAATTTTCCTCCTATGTGAAACCGCTCCGTTTTCCGCAACTCACCGACCGGTGCAAATCGTTCCTCAACATCACCCAAGCGCAAATTGATGGCGGCATGAGCTTTTTTGATCTCGTTTCCTTGCTCCGGCGGTATGACCGAGAGCGCCCGACGACCGTCGTGACATGGGGCGGCATGGACATGAAAGTGCTCCGGGAAAACTGTCAGTCGGCGCAAGTCGCATTTCCATTCACCGGCGAACACCGCGATTTGGCTTTGGAGTATAAACGGTTTTTCGGCAACAAAAACCAAACCGCCTTGCGCAAAGCGGTGCAAGAGTATGGAAACGAAGCAGTTGGAAAAGCCCATTGCGCGCTCGATGATGCGTTTACCGCCTACACGATCTTCCGGCTCATCGAAAACGACAAAAAGTATTTGGCGAAGACGAAGCCGCCGACGCTCGGCGAGCGGATCGATTTCACCCAGCTGAGGAAAAAGTTTGCGTTATAGCCGGCTGCGTTGGCAGCGGCTTTTTTATGCTATAATATAGATGATTTTACGGCAGAAAGGTTGTTTGCGATGTGGCCATGGGTGTTGAACTTGTTTTTGTACTTTCCGGAAGACAAGCGTGAATACATTCCGGCGGCGATTTCCTTTGCCGTCTTTTTCTTGATGGCGGTGTTTACCATGCGGCTCATCGTCGTCATTTCCCGGCGTCAGGAGAAGGAGGCGAAGCAGCTGGAAGAACAGCTGCTCGGCAAACAGGACAGACAAAAACAGCCGCCGCATGTATAAACCGGCGCTTCCTCGGCAATAATGGCGGATAACGGATGTGAAGCTGGGGGGAGTTTGTGTTGCGTGGATCATATGCGATCATGTCCGCCGTGCTGCTCGTGTTGTCCGGCTGCGGGCAAGATGAAGGAACGAGCCGGACGGTGGAGATGATCAATGCGGACGGCGATCGGATCGGTACGGTGGAATTGACGGAGCAAGCCGAAGGAGTGCGGTTGAAGCTCGATTTGGAAGGGCTCCCGCCGGGGGAGCACGCCATTCATATTCATGAAAAAGGAAGTTGCCAGCCGCCTGATTTTCAGTCGGCGGGCGGGCATTACAACCCGGACGGGAAAAAGCACGGCCTTCTCCATCCGGAAGGGGCGCACGCCGGCGATTTGCCGAACATCATTGTGAAGGAGGACGGCACGGTCAACGTCGAGCTGACGGCGCCGAATGTGACGCTCCGGGAAGGGGAAAAAGGGACGCTCTTGACGAAAGACGGAACATCGATCGTCATTCACGCCAAGAAAGACGACGGCATGACCCAGCCGGCCGGCGACGCCGGCGGGCGGATCGCCTGCGGGGAAATCAAGTCGTCATGAAACAGGGGCTCGCGTGCGGGCCCCTGTTTCACGTTGCCGGGACAGCTCTTCGCATGGCAAATGCGCGAAAGCGACGGTTGCACGGCCTCTGCGGCACATGGTTGGCAGAACAGAGAACGGGAAGGAACGATCGTTTGGCTTCCTTTTCCTTTTTGATTGACATGGATAGAGGAATCCCGCAACGGATTTGGTGCTGTTTCGTTTCCGTTTCGCCATTCGCTTGGCCGCACTTCTTTGGCGCAAAGCTAGCCTAGCGCCGCCCCCAGCCGCCGCAGCCCTTCTTCGAGCGTCGGGCGTGGGCAGGCGGCGTTTAAGCGGATGAAGCCGGCGCCTTCGGGACCGAATTTGCTGCCGAATTCAACAGCCAGTTTTCCACTTTCCAACAGCCGCCGTTTCAGCTCCGCCTCGGAAAGGCCGAGGCCGCGGCAGTCGATCCAGATGAGATACGTTGCCTGCGGCCGGATGAGGTGAAGCGCCGGCAGACGGTCGGCCAAATAGGCGGCGGCCACCTCGATGTTTTCCTGCAAGTAGGCAAGCAAGGCGTCGAGCCACGGCCCGCCGCATCGGTACGCGGCCTCCGCCCCGACAACGGCGAACGCATTCAACGTAAAAAAGCCGTGACGCTGCTGGATGCGGCGGAACGCCCGGCGCCGCGAATCGTCGGGAATGACCGCTTCGGCCGCCTGCAAGCCGGCCAGGTTGAACGTTTTCGTCGGCGCGCGGAATGTGGCGCTTTGCGCCGCAAACTCGGGACGAAGTGCGGCGAACGGCACATGCTGGTGCGGCGGAAGCGTCAAATCGGCGTGAATTTCGTCCGATAAGACGAAGACGCCGTGTTTGAGGCACAGTTCCCCGAGCCGCTCGAGCTCGGCGGCCGTCCACGATTTGCCTCCGGGATTGTGCGGATGGCAAAGGATGAGCAGCTTTGCCCCGGGTAGTTTGGCTTCCAAGTCGTTCCAGTCGATGACGTAGTTCTCTTCCGCCAGCCGGAGCGGGCTGAATATGAGCGTGCGTCCGTGGCGGCGGACGAGATCAAACAGCGGCCGATAGACGGGCGAGAACACGACGACGCCATCCCCCGGCTCCGAAAACGCCTCAATGGCAGCGGCGACCGCCGGCACAACGCCAGGGGCAAACACGAGCCAAGACGGATCGATCGTCCAGTCATGACGGCGTTCAAGCCATTGGCACACCGCTTCTTTGAGTGAATCGGGAATGACGGTGTAGCCAAACACGCCGTGTTCAACCCGCCGCCGCAGCGCTTCCTGCACTTCGGGCGGCGCCGGAAAATCCATATCGGCGACCCACATCGGCCAGACGTCTTCATGCCCGAATACGCGCTTTGTATCATCCCATTTCACGGACAGCGTGCCCCGGCGGTCAATCACGCGGTCGAACAGGGACGCGGCCGTGCCTTCCCCGTTTTGGGCATGGCTTTTTCCCTCATCGGACGGAAACATTGTTGCATCTTCTCCCTTCTTTTTTTCGAATCGATGGCTTATAATTGGTTATATCATAGCAGCAAGAAAGGTGGATGGACAGCATGGACGGACAGCAGTTGAACCGGCTGCTTCTTGAGACCGTCGGCGCCTGGGACCCGTTCGGCCTCGGAAACGGCGCCTACGAGGTGGAAGCGGTCGACGTGCTTCAGGCGGTGTACGATACGGATGATCCCCGCACGCTGGCCGCCCGTATTCAGTCCATATATGAATTCGCGTTTGACAAAACGATTCCTGTCCGCGACTGTCAAAAACTCGCCCGCCGGCTTCTCAAACTGAAACACGCCGCATCTTGTTCGCTCCCGTGACGGCATCCGGCGGCCGGTTTGCGGAAATGGATGAAAGGGAGGAAGACAAAGTGAAACTGAGTGAAAAAGAACTAGAAATTGTCAAAATATTAGAAAAAGATGCGCGTACGCCGCTTGATATGTTGGCGAAAATGGTCGGCCTGCCAGTTGCGGAAACGGAGGCACTCGTCAAAAAGCTGGAAGAGGCGAAAGTGATCGTCCAATATACCGCGCTCGTCGACTGGCGGAAGGTGGACGGTCATGAAGGGGTGACGGCGATGATCGATGTGAAAGTGACCCCGAAGCGCGGCGTCGGCTTTGACGAGGTGGCGGAGCGCATTTACCGCTTTCCGGAAGTGACATCCGTCTATTTGATGTCCGGCGCCTACGACTTGTCGGTCGTCATTGAAGGGCGGTCGATGTCAGAAATTGCCCAGTTTGTATCGGAAAAGCTGTCGACGCTCGATTCTGTCATTTCAACGACGACCCATTTCATTTTGAAAAAATACAAACATGACGGCATCGTCTTTGGTCAAGGAGATCAAGATCGCCGCATCGTGGTGTCGCCATGAAGCCGCAAATGCGAAACACATACGTGTCGAAGACGGTCGCCGCCTTGAAGCCGTCCGGCATCCGCCGCTTTTTCGATCTCGCTTCCGGCATGGAGGGTGTCATTTCGCTCGGCGTCGGCGAACCGGATTTTGTCACGTCCTGGAGCGTCCGCGAAGCGAGCATTTTGTCGCTTGAGCAAGGCTATACGTCCTATACCCCAAACGCCGGGCTTTTGGAGCTCCGCCAAGAGATCGCCGCCTATTTGCGCCGCAAGTTTCACGTCGACTACCGGCCGGAGACGGAAATTTTGGTGACGGTCGGGGCGAGCCAGGCGATCGATTTGGCGCTGAGGGCGATTCTCGACCCGGGCGATGAAGTGATTGTCGTCGAGCCAAGCTTCGTGGCGTATGAGCCGCTTGTCGTGCTTGCCGGCGGGACGCCGGTGGCGGTGCAGACAACGGGCGCCGACGGGTTTCAACTCCATGTGGCGCAGCTGGAGCAGGCGCTCACCGCGCGGACGAAAGCGATCATCATTTGCTCGCCGAACAACCCGACCGGCACGGTTCTCCGTCCGGCTGAACTTGAAGCGCTCGCCCGCCTGGCGAAAGAGCACGATTTGCTTGTCATCGCCGACGAAATTTACGCCGAACTGACGTATGACGACGGCTATATGAGCATGGCCGCCGTCAGCGGCATGCGCGAGCGGACGATTTTGATTTCCGGGTTTTCGAAAGGGTTCGCGATGACCGGCTGGCGGCTCGGATTTGCTGCGGCGCCGGAAGACATTTTGCAGGCGATGTTGAAAATCCATCAGTATGCGATCATGTGCGCGCCGACGATGGCGCAATACGGGGCGCTTGAGGCGCTTCGCAGCGGGGAGCGCGATGTCGCCGAGATGCGCAGCAGCTACCGGCGGCGGCGCAATTATTTCGTGTCGTCGCTCAATGAAATCGGCTTGCCATGCCATATGCCAGGTGGCGCGTTTTACGCGTTTCCATCCATTCGGCATACCGGCATGACGTCAGAGCAGTTCGCCGAGCGGCTGCTCATCGAAGAAAAAGTGGCGGTCGTCCCCGGCAGCGTCTTTGGCCAAAGCGGGGAAGGGCATATCCGCTGTTCGTACGCGTCGTCGCTTGAACAGCTGCAGGAAGCCGTCAAACGAATAAAACGGTTTTTGGCGCGTTTGTAGCCGGCGGCCAAGGCGCCCACGCGGAAGCGGGGCGCCTTTTTCCGTTTTCGCATGCACACGCCCTCATCCATACGGAGCGGTAATGGCGGCTTGGTTCGGAACCGCTGTTTGCGCCGGCTTTTTCTTGACGCCTATACGCGCGAAAGAGCGGCAAGGACACGACCGGGGGGCGGCCGGTTTAGGAAAAAATCCATCGGGTCGGCAGTTGGCGGCGAGCCGCGCGCCACGGAGCAAGCACATTCGTGCAAGAAAAACAATCGCTTGGGCCTATCCCCTCATTTTTGGGTTTTGCCTTCCCCTTATGTTATAATACAGAAACGATGAAATTCACCAATAGGAGTGTTTTGCTTGCCAACGATCAAACGAGGAGCCATTGTGAAAGGGAAGGTGACAGGTATTCAGCCGTACGGCGCGTTCGTCCAGCTTGAGGGCGGCATGCAGGGGCTCATCCATATTTCCGAGATTTCGCACCGATTTGTCAAAGATGTGCGCGATTATGTCAATGTCGGCGATGACGTGACCGTCAAAGTGCTTGATGTCGACTGGAAGATGAAGCGGGCGAGCTTGTCCTTGAAGGCGCTTGAACCAGGCGCGGAGAAGCGCCAGGCGCGCATCAAAATGCCGCTTGAGCCGGGATTCCGCCCGCTAAAAGAAAAGCTGCGTGAATGGATCGAGCAGTCGAAGAAGGAAGATTTGCCAAAACAATAAAACACTCACCGCCAAGCGGTGAGTGTCCGGTTTCGCCCGCAAACTGCGGTGTCCCGCCCCGTTCAGGTGCGGGTCGGTTTCGGTTCAGTGCGCTCGAGCTCTTCGGCCGGTTTGAACAACAACGCCAGGTTGATCAAGCCGGCGATGCCGACAAGGCTGTAAATGATGCGCGACCAAACGGCGTCCTGGCCGCCGAAAATGGCGGCAACCAAATCAAATTGAAAAAACCCGATTAGTCCCCAGTTTATCGCGCCAATGATCGTCAATAACAAGGCGATCCGCTGCCACGCTCCCATCGTGTCCACCTCCTTTGGGCAAGATCTTTCATTCACTTATAGAATGAATCATAGCGGTTGAAAATATGCACGGCTGCTTTGGAAAGCAATCGGCTTTACAACGATGGCCGCGGCCGCCATAATAGAAGCCATAGAAGCCAAAGGAGGGAAACGAGATGAAATCGTTTACATTCCGCAACCCGACGAAACTCATTTTCGGGAAGGGGCAAATTGAACAGCTGAGGCAGGAAGTGCCGCGCTACGGCAAAAAGGTGCTGCTTGTCTACGGCGGCGGCAGCATCAAACGAAACGGATTGTATGATGAAGTGATGGCCATCTTGGCCGGCATTGGCGCCGACGTTGTTGAGCTGCCGGGCGTCGAACCGAATCCCCGCGTCTCGACCGTCCGGAAAGGGGTTGATCTTTGCCGGAAGGAAGGGGTTGAGTTTTTGCTCGCTGTCGGCGGCGGCAGCGTGATTGACTGCACGAAGGCGATCGCGGCCGGGGTGAAATTTGACGGCGATCCGTGGGAATTCATCACAAAAAAAGCGGTCGTCACCGACGCGTTGCCGTTTGGCGTGATTTTGACGCTGGCAGCGACAGGGTCGGAGATGAATGCTGGTTCGGTCATTACGAACTGGGAGACGAAAGAAAAATACGGCTGGGGCAGCCCGGTGACGTTTCCGCAGTTTTCGATTTTGGACCCGACCTATACGATAACGGTCCCGAAAGAACATACGGTGTACGGGATCGTCGATATGATGTCGCACGTGTTTGAGCAATATTTCCACCACACGCCGAACACGCCGCTTCAGGACCGGATGTGCGAAGCGGTGCTCAACACGGTCATTGAGGCGGCGCCGAAGCTGGTCAATGACCTGGAAAACTACGAGCTGCGCGAAACGATCATGTACTCGGGCACGATCGCCTTAAACGGATTCCTGCAAATGGGCGTGCGCGGCGACTGGGCGACGCACAACATTGAGCACGCCGTTTCCGCGGTGTATGACATTCCGCACGGCGGGGGATTGGCGATTTTGTTTCCGAACTGGATGAAGCATGTTTTGGATGAAAACGTCAGCCGCTTCGCCCAGCTTGCGGTGCACGTCTTCGGAGTTGATCCGGCCGGAAAAGCGGAGCGCGATGTGGCGCTTGAAGGCATCGAGCGGCTGCGGGCGTTTTGGTCAAGCCTCGGGGCGCCGTCGCGGCTTGCGGACTATGGCATCGGCGAGGAAAACTTGGAGCTGATGGCCGATAAAGCGATGGCGTTTGGCGAGTTCGGCCGTTTCAAAACATTGAACCGCGATGATGTGCTCGCCATTTTGCGCGCGTCGCTTTAACATCTTTCTCACTTCGAAACGAAGTGAAAGTAGGAGATGAATGTCGGTTGGCGTTAGCCAACGAATAGGATAAAATATGGTTCGAACCGACACCTTCGGAACGAAGGGAAGCGTAAAGGGTTCTTGTGTGTGGCTTGCTGTTCGGTGGACACGCACAAGTCGCTTGAAGCCCCCACCTCTAAGCGAAGCGTAGGTGGTGGGTCGTTTACTGGAAAAGCGGGGGCTCTCCAAGATGAAGCGGTTTTGCAACAGCCAGCCGGCGGCTTTAGGCCAAAGCTGGCTGTTTGCTGTCCGTCCCCGGCAAGGCTGGCGATGGAAGAGAAAAGCTGCCGCCATGACGCTGTTCAAATCGGGAAATGCTGCTGTTCCCGCCACTAAAGCGCCGTCGGTTTGCGGGCATGGCTGTGCTGCCTCGTCCTCCCAGGGGGTTGGAAAAGGCAGCCCAAACGCCCTTTTCGCAAGTGAAACGTGTGTCGCGTGAAGGCCGCTTGGCCGGTTCTCCTCGCCAAAACGCCCTTTCCGCACGTGGAATCCCCTTTGCCATTGCCTCTTCGTTTGTGGCAGAATTCTCAATTGGGCGAAACCGCCGTTGTTCGTCGGCTTTCGCCCGAAAACACGCAGCGAAAATTGTCGGAATTGAATCCGTTTGCAAACGCGGACCGCGGCTTGATTTCCCCCGTCCATTCCGCTAAAGTGAAAGAAGGCAATGAACATGAAAGGGAGGCGGAATGGATGACCCATATTCGGTTCGATTATTCGAAAGCGCTCACCTTTTTTGGCGAACATGAGCTTACATACTTGCGCGATGCGGTGAAAGTCGCGCATCATTCTCTTCACGAAAAAACCGGAACCGGGAACGACTTTTTAGGCTGGCTTGACTGGCCGGTCGACTATGACAAAGACGAATTCGCCCGCATCAAGGAGGCGGCGAAAAAGATTCAATCAGACTCCGATGTCCTTCTTGTGATCGGCATCGGCGGCTCGTATCTTGGCGCGCGCGCGGCGATTGAGATGCTGCATCATTCGTTTTACAACGCCTTGCCGAAAGAGAAGCGGAAAACGCCGCAAATCATTTTTGTCGGCAACAACATCAGCTCGACGTACATGAAAGACGTCATCGATTTCTTGGAAGGAAAAGACTTCTCGATCAACGTCATTTCCAAATCGGGGACGACGACCGAGCCGGCGATCGCGTTCCGTATTTTCCGCAAACTGCTCGAGGATAAATACGGCAAAGAGGAAGCGCGCCGCCGCATTTATGCGACGACGGACAGCAAGCGCGGCGCGTTAAGAACGCTCGCCAACGAGGAAGGGTATGAAACGTTTGTCATTCCGGATGACATTGGCGGCCGCTATTCGGTGTTGACCGCGGTCGGGCTATTGCCGATTGCTGCCAGCGGCGCGGACATCGACGCGATGATGGAAGGCGCGGCGAAAGCGCGCAGCGATTTCAGTTCCTCGGAGCTTGAGGACAACGCCGCCTACCAATACGCCGCCATCCGCAACATTTTGTACAACAAAGGGAAAACGATCGAACTGCTTGTGAACTACGAACCGGCGCTGCACTACTTCGCCGAATGGTGGAAGCAATTGTTTGGCGAAAGCGAAGGGAAAGACCAAAAAGGGATTTACCCGGCGTCGGCCGACTTTTCGACCGACTTGCATTCGCTCGGCCAATACATTCAAGAAGGGCGCCGCGATTTGTTTGAAACGGTGCTGAAGCTAGAAGAACCGCGCCATGAATTGGTCATCGAAGCGGAAGACAACGACCTTGACGGACTCAACTATTTGGCGGGAAAAACGGTCGATTTCGTCAACACGAAGGCGTTCGAAGGGACGCTGCTCGCCCATACGGACGGCGGCGTGCCGAACTTGGTCATCACCTTGCCGAAACTGGATGAGTACACGTTTGGCTATCTCGTCTACTTCTTTGAGAAAGCGTGCGCTATGAGCGGCTACTTGCTCGGGGTGAATCCATTTGACCAACCGGGAGTGGAAGCATACAAAAAGAACATGTTCGCCCTCTTGGGCAAGCCGGGGTATGAGCAGCTGAAAGAAGAGCTGGAAAAACGGCTGAAATGACAACGCGGTTCACCGCTGTCCGCCATGCTGCGACGCGTCCCAAACGGCGGAAAAAACGCCTCTTCCCTTTTGCGAGGGAAGAGGCGTTTTTTTGGCCTGACCCCGTTGTGAACCAGCCGTTTGGCTGCTTAGCGCCCGGGCGCGGCTATATCGCCCCCTGCCGTTTTTCACCAGGCGTCTGAAGTCGCCGCGGGCAAATAATCCCCGTCAAACGGGAAACGATAAAAAAGAAGGAGGGGTTGTCTATGATTGAACTTCCGTCGCGTTTGGAAGGGAAGCAATTTCAGCTGTACCATTTGGAAGAGCAATTAAAACCACTCGGTTATGTGATCGGCGGCGGCTGGGATTACGATCACGGGTATTTTGACTACAAAATCGCCGACGACTTAGGTTACCAGTTTTTGCGCGTGCCGTTTCGGGCAGTCGACGGGCAGCTTGATTCGCATGGCACGACGGTGGAGCTTGGGCGGCCGTTTTTGCTTGCGCATAAATATCAACAAGGAATTGATGATTTCGCCGATGTGGGCAATGTGGGGGCGGCGTTCAACCAGTTTGCCGAACCGCAAGACCCGGATGCGACCGTTCCCGAGCGGTATATTTCCGTCGGTAAAGCGCTCGTTCAAGAGTTGGAGCGCCGCCTGCTCGATTAAGGAACGATCGCGAACAGGCGGTCTCCTTCTTCAATGAGGCGCTGCGGCGAAACGGAAACGGTCCGGTTGTCGGCGCAGACGACGGCAAGCGCGGTGATGTGGCGCCCAAGCAGCCGTTGCTGCACGTCATGAAACGTCTGTCCGATGCATTCGGCATCCGGCTCAAGCAAGGAGAGCGTCTGCGTGCCCGAGCGGCTGAGCATCGCCGTAAGCGCGCCGGCGACGCCCGGGGAGCGGAGGCTGGCGGCCATGGCGAAACTCGCCAGCAAGTTCGTCTCAATCACCTCGTCGGCGCCGGCGCGGAAGGCGTTTGCGACGTTGCGCGCCGTTAAGATTTCGACGATGGCGTACACCGACGGGTTGAGGCTTTTGGCTGCCAGCAGCGTCACGATCGCGTCTTTGTCCGCTTCTGCCTCGGCTTTGTGCGGATTCGCAGTAATGAGCAAAAACCGCGCTTTTTGAATGTTCGCCTTCTCCAACACCGCATCATCGCCGGCCGACCCTTTAATGAAATGAACGGGAACATCAGGGAGCGGGTGGGACGGCACGGTTGCGTCGATCAGCACAAAACGGAGCGACGGCTCGTGCCGGGCGAGGCGAAGCAGCACTTCTCGCGCCCGTTCGTTCCAGCCGACCACGATGGCGTGATCCTGGTCCCGATACTCAAAGCGCCCGCTTGTGCGCGCCGTTGCTTGGGTGGCGGCCGCCGCGGAGACGGAAGCGAAATAGGCGGTGAGAATGCCGGTGCCCAGTGCGATGAGCACGATGGCCGCTATCTTTCCAGCGACTGTTTTGGGCACGATGTCGCCGTAGCCGATCGTGGCCGCGGTCACAATCGCCCACCAAATGCCGTCAAACACGGTGCGGAACGTCTCCGGTTCAATGAGGCGCATGAGCGCGCCAAACAGCACAATCGTGGCGCTCGCAGCGGCGAACAAACGGATGATGGCCGGCCAGCGCCAGTATGCGAACAACACATCCCTCGTTTTCATCGCATTCCCTCTCTCGGATTTTTCTCCCTTTAGTGTGGACCATTTTTGCATAATCATTCCTATTCCCTCGCATACTAGGAAACGGAGCACGACGGAAAGGGGGAAAGCGGCGATGGAGATGAACCGCGTCAAACAAATCGTTTCGTCGCCCGCTGATATTCCGGTCTATTACAACGGGGTATCGGTCTGGATCGACGCGTATGACGAAGAACGGCAAATGGCGACCGTCCATTTGCGCGACGGCCGGCTCAATGAGCGCCTGGATGTGCCGGTCGCCGAGCTGACTGAGGAGCGCGAATGACCCGCAGGACGGGCGCGAAACCGCTGACGAACCAATTCGCTGGCAACGGCAAGGTTACGGACGAAATGTCTGTAACCTTATTTTATTGGCCACGCTGTTCGGCGGTTGCCCCGGTGTTTTTTTAATTTCTTGACATATGACTGTCCGGTCGGTAACATATAGTCATGACTAATGGGTCAACAGCTGGAAATATCGAAAGGAGAGAGAACGGGTGGGGAACGTCATTCGATTTTCATTAAACAATAAGCTGGCCGTTTGGATTTTGACGGCCATTGTCGCGGCTGCCGGGCTATATGCCGGGATGAACATGAAGCTTGAAACGATCCCGAACATTAACGTCCCGTTCATCTCCGTCTCGACGGTCTACCCGGGGGCGACCCCAGAAGAAGTAGCCAAAAAGGTGACGGAGCCGATTGAACAGCGGGTGGAACATTTGGACGGCGTTACGGTTGTCCGCTCCTCTTCGTTTCAGCATGCGTCGTTTGTGCAAATTGAATATGAGTTCGGCAAAGACATGGAAAAAGCGCAAAATGAAGTGAAAGAGGCGCTCAGTCATTTGAAGCTGCCTGATGGGGCGCAGGAGCCGGACGTTTCCCGGATTAGCTTTTCCGCTTTTCCGGTCATCTCATTAAGCGTGACCAATCCGGACGAATCGTTAGCTGAGCTGACAGAAACGGTTGAGCGTCATGTCGTCCCGGAATTGGAGGGCATCGACGGCGTTGATTCGGTTGAAGTCGCTGGCCAGCAAATGCAAGAAGTGAACATTCGATTCGATGAACAGAAGTTGAAGCAGTATGGGCTGACTGAACAATCGGTCATCAACGTCATTCAAGCTTCCGCTGTTTCACTTCCGCTCGGTCTGTACACGTTTGGAGATACGGAAAAATCGGTCGTCATCGACGGACGCATCGTCACGGTCGATGACTTAAAAGCGCTCCGCATTCCGATCGCCCCTGCTAATGGAGCAGCGCAGTCACCGATGGCAGGCGGCGAAGGAATGGGAGCGGCCGGTCAGATGCAAGGAATGGCGACAGGTCAAGGAGCAGCGGCCCAAACGCAAGGCGCCGCTTCTGGCCAAGCAGGTACATCTCCTTCGATTCCTTCTGTTTCGTTGAGCGATCTGGCTGAAGTGGAAGTCGTCGCTAAAGCAGAATCGATTTCGCGGACGAACGGTGAACCGTCAATCGGCGTGCAAATCGTGAAAGCGCAAGACGCTAATACGGTCACTGTCGTCAACGCCGTCAAGGAAAAAATCAAAGATCTCGAGAAGCGCTATGACGGGTTGCGCATTATCACTGTGTTTGACCAAGGGCAGCCGATTGAAGATTCGGTGAACACGATGGTGGACAAAGCAGTGTTTGGCGCACTGTTTGCGGTCATTGTCATTTTCCTGTTTTTGCGCAACATCCGCACGACGTTGATTTCCGTCGTGTCGATTCCGCTGTCGCTGTTGATTGCGATTTTGCTGCTGTATGAGATGGATATTACGCTCAATCTCATGACGCTTGGCGCCATGACGGTGGCGATCGGCCGCGTCATTGACGATTCGATCGTTGTTGTGGAAAACATTTACCGGCGCATGACATTGCCGGATGAACCGCTCACTGGAAAAGAACTGATCGTCTCGGCAACGAAAGAAATGTTTATCCCGATCGCGTCGTCGACGATTGTAACGGTGGCCGTCTTTTTGCCGCTCGGATTGGTCAAAGGGATGGTTGGCGAGCTGTTTTTGCCGTTTGCGCTAACGATTGTGTTTGCGTTACTCGCCTCGCTAATTGTTGCGGTTACCGTTGTTCCGGCGTTGGCTCACTGGCTGTTCCGCAATGGCGTGGCAGCGAAACGCGTCCGGGCAAAGGAAAGAAAAAGCCTCTTGGCGTCTTGGTATAAAACGGTGCTCCGTTGGTCGTTGGATCATAAACTCATCGTGAGCGGCGCAGCCGTGTTGCTGCTTGTTGCAAGTTTGTTCCTCGTCCCGTATGTTGGGGTCAGCTTCTTGCCATCTGATGAGCAAAAAATGATTGTTGCTACGTACAGTCCTGCTCCGGGGCAAACGGTGGATCAAGTGGAACGCATTGCTAAAGAAGTGGAGGCGTTTTTCGAGAAGCGCGACGGAGTAAAGAACATTCAACTGTCTGTCGGCGGGGGCAACCCGATGAACCCGGGTCAGGACAATGCAGCGCTGTTTTATGTCGAGTATGACCCCGATGTGAAAAACTTTGCCGAAGAGAAGGAAAAAGTGATGAAGGCGCTTGATGAGCGCGGAGACAAAGGGGAATGGCAAAGCCAGGACGTTTCGGGCGCCGGGACATCCAATGTGATTGAGCTTAACGTGTACGGGGATCAAATGGAAGAAATCGAGCCGATTGTTGAGAAAGTAGCGGACATTTTGCGCGATCATGATGAGTTGACCAATGTGAAAACAAGCATGTCCGCCCGGTTTGAAGAATATACGCTTGTCGCCGACCAGAAAAAATTAAGTGAATTCGGGCTGACTGTTGCACAAATCGCCGCAGCGTTGTCCGAGAATGGCGAGCGCCAAGCGATTGCGACGGTTAAGCAAGATGGTGAAGATCTCAACGTCTACATTGCAACGGAAAAAGAGCAATACGACGATATTCGTGATTTGATGAAGAAAACGATCGTGTCGCCGATCGGTATTCAAGTGCTGATTGAAGATGTGGCCGAGTTGAAAAAAGGACATACGTACAGTGAGGTTCAGCGCTATGACGGCCGGGTATACGCGAGCGTGTCGGCGGAAGTGAAAACGAAAGACGTCGCCGCTGTGTCGGCAGACGTGCAAAAGGCCATCGACAAGCTGCGCGTTCCGTCCAATGTCGATGTCCACATGGGAGGAGTCACCGAAGATATCGAAGAGGCGTTCACCCAGCTCGGATTGGCGATGCTCGCTGCCGTAGCGATCGTATATTTTGTGCTTGTCGTCACGTTTGGTGGCGGGCTGGCGCCGTTTACGATTTTGTTCTCGCTGCCGTTTACCGTCATTGGTGCGCTGCTGGCTCTGTTTATTGCTGACGAAACCATCAGCATATCGGCGCTGATCGGCATGTTGATGTTGATTGGGATTGTGGTGACGAATGCGATCGTCTTAATCGACCGCGTCATTCATAAAGAACGCGACGGATTGTCGACGCGCGAGGCGCTTTTGGAAGCGGCCGGAACGCGCTTGCGCCCGATTTTAATGACGGCCATTGCGACCGTCGGCGCGTTGCTTCCGCTTGCGTTTGGAATGGAAGGCGGGGCGTTGATTTCGAAAGGACTCGGTGTGACCGTCATCGGTGGATTGACGAGCTCTACACTTTTGACCCTGATCATTGTCCCGATCGTTTATGAGACCTTGATGAAGTGGAAGAAAAAAGGCGCTTCCGCAAGCGAGTGACGAGTGCTCGCGTCTTGACTTCGATAGGCGGGGATGCTCGCCGATCGTTGGACGCCGCTTTGTCGCTGCGTTAGAGGAAGAAATGTTCATGCCTTCGTCATTCGACGTTGTCGCTTCATTGGGGTGACGTAAGAGAAGACGGTTGTGTTGTTTTGCAGATGGGCGTTGCCGTTTTGGTAAACACAAAACGGCGTGAGTCTGGGATGACCGAACTCACGCCGTTTTTTTGCCTTTGTCGGAGGAAGGCGGGGCCTTCGTGGGAGAGCGGGCTGCGTCTTGGAGAAAGAAACGGCCAGCCGTCCTAAATGGGGGACACGGGTGATTGGGCGGGGGACAGTCGCTTTGCGGTGCGGGCGCGCCGTCAATAACAAGCGAGGCACAGGTGAACATATGAAGAAGGCGCGAACATCCCCCATTTCTGATAAAATAGGAGTGCGCGTCATTTGGGAACACGGGCTGAGAAACGCCGCAAGCGACATGATACAAAACGAGCTGGCGTTTCGTGTTCTTTCGCTGTACATAGTGATGTTTCTGATTTTTGAAATGAAAGGCTGATGGAAAAAGGGGGATGCCAAATGGAGCGATGGTTGATTCGTGATGCAACGGCGGCCGATTTGCCGCACATCGTCCGCATTTACAACGAAACGATCCCAAGCCGAATGGTGACAGCGGATTTGGAACCGGTGTCGGTGGAAAGCCGAAAGGCGTGGTTTGAAGCGCATGATCCTCACCATCGGCCGCTTTGGGTGGTGGAAGATGGCGGCGATATTTGCGCCTGGCTCAGTTTCCAATCGTTTTACGGCCGCCCGGCGTACCGCCATACGGCGGAGGTGAGCATTTATATTGCCGAATCGCACCGCGGTCAAGGATTGGGGACGAAGTTGCTGAAGCAAGCGGTCGACAAGGCGCCAGCGCTTGAAATAAAGACGCTGCTCGGCTTTATTTTTGCGCATAATGAACCAAGTTTGCGGCTTTTCTCCCGCTTCGGATTTGAACGGTGGGGATATTTTCCGCGCGTGGCGGAACTGGATGGGGTGGAACGCGATTTGGTCATCGTCGGCAAACGGCTTGTATAGAATGGCGTCCGATGGGGCACGGATAATCATGACAATGCCAAGAAAGAGGGAATGACATGAACGTTATGCCGATTCGGCTGTTTACGATTCAAGACGGCGAAGGATTTGTCGCCGACGCCTTTCAATGCCCGGTGACCGGCAATTTGATTTATAAATCGTCCGGCACGCCGTCTGTCATCGCGTACACCGATCTCACAGACTGGCAAATTGCGCGCTTGGAGGAATACGGATTCCGCCGGCTCGAGGCGGCGTCCGGGCGAACGGCCGCCCACGAAGGCGGCATTGAAGAACTGCTCCCGAAACAATAGCAGCGGGTTTGTCCTGCAGCCCGCACCAAAACAGCCTGTCCGCACCGGACAGGCTGTTTCATTGGCAGGGCGTCAAGATGCGGGCAGCCGGGCGTTTCGAGCTGCCATCGTCCGCCCGCACCGGTCATGTCCCCCGACGGACGAACCAATAGAGCGCGGCCGCCGCCAGCAAACCAAGCAACGCATAAACAACGGGATGACCCGCGCGGTCTTTCGGCGCCGCCTCTTGATCGGAAGCAGACGGTTGATCGGCGGCCGGGCTGCCAGCGGGCTTCTCGTTTGCCGGCGTGTTGCCATCAGGCGGCTGGTCCGCCCCGTTTGGCGTTGGCTTTTCATCCGCCGCTCCCCTTCCGTACATGCCCGCCCCCGTCCGTTTCGCCTCGTTCAACGCGGCGCGGACACGGTCTTCGTATTTGTAATCGCCATAGTCATAAAAGTCTTCCACCAATCCCGCTTTGGCAATCTCCTCTTGCAGCAGGCGACCGTCCACCCACACCCAGGCGAGCAGCCGCTGGTATTTGTCGAACAACGTATTCCCGTCTGTTTCAAGCACAATGTCCCCTTTTTGCAGGCGGGAGCACGTGAACTGGCTCGCTTCTTTTCCATATGGCTCGACTTCGATCGTGCTTTCCGGGGTGTCAATGAACAAAAAGCGGGTTGTATACACATGGCCGTTCACACGGAATTTGGCCGTGTCACCGTCCACGCACCCTACCAATGCCGCTTTGTATGTCCGGCCCAGCCGCAGCGAAGCATCGCCCTCTTTTCCCCCGAGCGCATGGCCGTCGAGGTCAATGCGGTCAGGAGTGAGGTTTCGCTTGCATCGTTCATTGCCGTTGTATTTCTGAATAAGTTGGACAAGCTCTTCTTTCGTTTTCGCCTGTTTCGCGAGCGCAGTCGGTTCATGCAGCAAGTACGTGCAGTCGCTGTTGCGAAAATGTCCGCCCAATTCATCTAGTTCGCCACGATGGGCGGCTGCATATATCGGGGCCATCATCACCAAACAAACGATCATGATCATCATTCGCTTCATCGTGATCCCCTCCCCGCGAAATCAGAAAACAAAAAACCCTTGCCACGCAAGGGTTTGACGGATGGAGCATACCGGGCTCGAACCGGTGACCTTCGCGCTGCCAGCACGACGCTCTCCCAACTGAGCTAATGCCCCAAACGATATGGATCATCTGTCCATGTTCCATTATATATAGTTTGTCGGCTGTTTGCAATCCTTTTTTCATCAGCCGCTTTCAATATCGACATGGACGACGGCGTCGATGGAGCGAATGACGTAGTAAAGCTCGGCGGTCGAGCGCTTTTGGTCAATGACGGCTCTTAGTTTCAGCAAATGCTCATGTTCCTCAACGTCTTTAATGCGGATCGTTTTAATATTGATGCGCTGCTGTTTTAAATGGTCAATCACTTTGGTGATGTTTTTCGCCTCATCGACCGTAATTTGCAGCATCACCTCTTTTTCGCGCAGCTGCTTCGGCCCGAAAAAGTTGATTAAAAATGGAATGAGTTCGACGCTGACAATGAGCAGCGCCACACCGAACGCCGATTCCCAATAAAAGCCCGCGCCAACCGCCACGCCAATCCCTGCCGCCCCCCAAATGATCGCGGCGGTCGTCAGCCCGGTAATGCTGTCGTTGCCGCGGCGCAAAATGACGCCCGCTCCCAGGAACCCAACCCCGGATACGATTTGCGCGGCAAGGCGGAGCGGGTCCATTGTGATATGGTCTTTAAGAGGAAAGACGTACGCCGATTCGACCGAAACGATCGTAAGCAGGCAACTGGAAATGGAAATGACAAGGCACGTTTTCAAGCCGACCGGTTTTCGCTTCAATTCCCGTTCCAACCCGATAATCAGCCCGAGGATGGCGGAAATCCCTAATTTGAGGAACGGATCAAACATCATTTTTTCTCACCTCGTTTATGGTATAATGAATGTAAAAAAATGTTAGTGAGGAGATGGAAACATGAAGCCGCCAAGCATGGCGAAATCGTATGCTGCGTTATTGATCGGCGCGCTTGCTGTGTCGACATCGGCCATTTTCGTCAAATGGTCGGAGGCGCCGTCGGCCGTTATCGCGTTTTACCGGCTTTTTTTCGCGGTCGTCATCATGACGCCGTTTTTTCTTCGCCATATCCGCGAACTGAAGCGTATTTCCCGACGCGACTGGTGGTTTTCGATTTGTTCCGGCGTGCTGCTTGCGTTTCATTTTATTCTTTGGTTTGAATCGCTCGACTATACTTCCGTCGCCAGCTCGGTCGTGCTTGTGACGCTGCAGCCGCTGTTCGCCTTTGCGGGCGGGGCGCTCTTTTTCCGTGAGCGGCTGACGGCGGGCGCGCTCGCAAGCGCTGTTTTGGCGATTGCGGGAAGCGTCTTGATCAGCTGGGGCGATTTTCGCGTCAGCGGCGAAGCGCTCTATGGGGACATGTTGGCGTTGGTGGCGTGCGCGATGGTGACGGCGTACTGGCTGTTCGGCCAAGAAGTGCGCCAACGGTTGTCGCTCATGACGTATACATATATCGTCTATGGCATCAGTGCGGCGGTGTTGTGGCTGTACGCGATGCTGTTTCGCCTTTCGCTGGCGGCGTATCAGCTGACGGATTGGCTTTGTTTTCTCGCCCTTGCCGTCATTCCAACGCTGCTCGGCCACTCGGTGATGAACTGGGCCGTCAAATGGGTGAGCGCCTCGACGGTGTCGATGGCGATTTTGTTTGAACCGGTCGGCGCTTCGGCGTTGGCGTACTGGCTGCTCGATGAACCGATCCGCCTGTTTCAATGGATCGGCGGCATTTTTATTTTAACAGGAATCGGGCTGTATTTGTGGGAGAAAAACGAAAAAGGCCCGCTAACGATACAAGAAAGCAGCGGACCCTAACGTCCCGGCGATCCATGGCAGACGGCCGAGCGGCAGGCGGAGTTCGTCGAAGCGGCGGGCGAATTGGGATAAATAAGCGAAGTTCATTGATGGCGTCCGATGGAAGAACGTCTGGCCGAAGCTGAAACCCCCCCCGCGCTCATCCCGCAGCCAGAACTGGCTGTTGCAGCGCGAAAAACGGAAAATGGCAAACTGCGCCCGGCTTTTCGCCAAGTCCACCGAGGCTTGAACGATCTGGCTGCGAAGCTTGATTTCAAACAGCAGTTGCTGTTCGTTCGGATACGTATATAGTTCAGGGGAAGACACAAGGGCGTGCAAAATGCGCTGTTCATTCGGCGGAAGCGAGGACGAGCCGGAAACGTGAAAACCGGACGGAGATGACAAGATGCGAATCAACGCCAAGATGCCTCCTTCAAGAAAGTAAAAATCAAGTAAGTGATGATATATTATTGAAATGTATGCGCCCGCCGCTCCGCATATTCGTCTGTCTTAGGCGGACAAGTTGCCAAGGCAGCGGGCGCCGTATTCCAACATGATATAAAGGAAGAAGGGGGCAGCAGCGTCGCAAAAAAAAATAAAAAAGGTATTGCATTTTTATTTTTGAGGTGATATATTAAATAGCGTCGCTGCTAGAACGAACAGTTCGGACGCGACGGACAAGAAAAACAGTTGACAACGAAAAGATGTTATGTTAATATAAAGAAGCTGCTTGCGAGAGACAAGCTGATGAGAAAATGAAATTCCTTGCATCCAAGCAGCGCGATCGTTCCTTGAAAACTGAACGAAACGAAGCGCGTGCGCCATGACCATTGGTTTTGGCGCTGAACAAGCCAATCAACTTTCTTTGGAGAGTTTGATCCTGGCTCAGGACGAACGCTGGCGGCGTGCCTAATACATGCAAGTCGAGCGGACCGAACGAGGGCTTGCTCTTGTTTGGTCAGCGGCGGACGGGTGAGTAACACGTGGGCAACCTGCCCGCAAGACCGGGATAACTCCGGGAAACCGGAGCTAATACCGGATAACACCGAAGACCGCATGGTCTTCGGTTGAAAGGCGGCCTTTGGGCTGTCACTTGCGGATGGGCCCGCGGCGCATTAGCTAGTTGGTGAGGTAACGGCTCACCAAGGCGACGATGCGTAGCC
>NZ_SDLD01000039.1:0-30586 GCF_013096875.1 Geobacillus sp. DSP4a
ATCTTAAAGAAAAGTAAAGCTGTAGACCTGAGTGTCTTATGCTCTAGCGGCGAAGTGGACACGCCTCAAAGAATAAGGATTGCTTGAAGCAGTCAAACTTCTTTGGAAGCCCCCACTTCAAATTTTCGCTAGAAAATTAAGTGGGGGTAGTTCACTGAGACAGTTTTTGCTTAATCAAATAATGGTTCGTATCCACTTTTCGATACGTGAAGATCATTCCATCATCCCCAGCCGTTGCGAGCAACGCTTCAGATGACAAATCGGCGATTTTCGTTCCTGTTGCCCGGTTATAAATGGCACGGCTGGTGATGATATATTGACGGCTCGCCGCCCGCAGCGGCTCCGGAAATTCAGCGGCCACCAATGCGCCGGGCTGGGCTGGATTGATGCGCGCCTTTCCGTAAAAAATCTCCCCGCCGTTCATAAAAAAGGCATCATCCCCTCCAGGGAAGGACAATAGTTGCGAAACATGCCAATCGGAAAGCCGCACCGCATACAGATCATGATCCGATGTTCCTTCCTGTCCGACATACAATACATTTTGTTTTTCGTCATACCCAATCAACGGATTGATGAATACCTTTGGGATTCGCCATTGTTTTTTCGTCTTCATATCATAAACGGCAATCGATCCCGTCAACGTGCGGCTATTGTCCGTGAAGAAAATTTTCCCGTCCCCGATCGCCAATGAACGCGGAGCAGCGATCAGCGGCACCGTTCCAAGAAACCGCATTGTTTTGGCGTCGTAAATCGCCATTTTCGTCGCTCCCGATAGCGCAACATACACCTTGCCGCCATCAATTTTTACATCCGTCGGCTGCGGTCCGGGATGAATTTCTTTCACCATTTTCATGTCGCTGGCGCGAATGACAAACAGTTTGCTGTCTTCGGCGGACAACACATACAACCATCCGGTCGACGAATCATAAGCCAAATGGGAAATGGGGACATTGGTGAAAGCATAATAGGACGATCGAACATAATAGCTCTCATCGGCCGGCAATGGATATTTATAAATTCGATTTTCCCCTTCTTTGATCAAATACAAATTGTACTTTGCATCCATCAACGCATAGTTCGTCGGGAATGGAAGCGCGTTTATCTTAGCAGAGGTGTAACGGTCATACACCGCCTTATTTGTCACCACGTAGGCCCCTTGAACATCTAAAACGGGGCCGTTATAACAGTCGTGCACCATGTTGATATTTCCGGCATCAATGCGCCTTCCCGCAAAAAACACATCGCTTCCGTCAACGATGAGCGGATGGATGGGCGCGCTGCCTCTCGGCCCTTGATACGAAACTCGCTTCACCACCTTCAAATCGGACAGGCGCAATACCGCTAAATCAGGAATGGAAACATTGCGGCCGATGAAGGCCAGACCTCGCTTCTCATCGAAAAACAACGTATTTTCCTCTGAAAAAACGGAAAAAAAGTTAGGATCAGCAATCAGCCGGCTTGTTTGGCGTTTCGCCGCCAAATCCCACATGTACATCTCATACGTCGTCTTCCCGCGCCCGTACTGCTTTCCGAAAGTTACGATTTTGTTGCCTAATAGGCCAAACGGCAATCCGTTATACGGGGCTCGTTGAATCAGCCGTTTTGTTTTGACGTCAAAAACGTCTATCGATGTTTCAGACGGCACATACAGCTTCCCGTCCCGCAAAAGAAGAGTGACCGACCGCTGGGCATATTTCCGCCATAAAGCGCTGTATGCCCGCAGAGAAACGGGTTCCTGCTTTTTGATCGACAATGTGCTCGCTTCGATAAATAATAACATCCCCTTTTCCGTGAGCGCATAAATATACCCATTTTGATCATCCATGACCCAATCGAGCACGCGCCCAGGAAGCTGTTGCGTACGCGGTCCGGCCGCTTCCGCTTTAGCGGAAGGAAACACATGGAAAAGACAGATAAACAAGAAGAGACAAAATAAAAAACCTTTCCTAAATGTTGTTCCCATTCCAATCCCCCGTCAAACAATGATTTCTAATTCCTTCCTTATACATTCCTTGCGCATAGCATAGCTCAAACAATCGAGCACCGACATTTGACCATTCCTTATCCATCCTCAATATCCATGATAGCCCACCGTTGATCATCACTTCAAGCTCTTTTTGCCATACGCCCCCTGTTCGGCCGCATGGTCCCACTTCATTACCTTGGGATGAAAAAAGACTATTACGTCAACTATCATTTCACGTACGGCATGCCGACCGTCATCGTCGACCAAACGATGTTTGATCGTTTGCAAAAAGAAACCGATCCACAAAAGAAAAAGGTGCATATCGGAATTCATCTGACTGACGAAACAAATATTGAACGGGCTGATCAGTTGTTTCAACGCATGGAGTTTTCCTCCATCGCCGATTCGCGCCTGATGATGAGCCGCCACCAAAAGCAAACGTTCGGATTGATCATGTTTGTCGTCACCTTTTTAGGACTCGCCTTTTTGGTCACATCCGGCTGCATTCTTTACTTCAAGCAAATGGGCGCCGGCGAAGAAGAGCGGCCGAATTACACCATTTTGCGCAAACTGGGATTCACCGAAAAAGACTTGCTCGGGGGCATTCGGCGGAAACAGCTGTTCTACTTTGGCATCCCGTTGTTGCTGGGATTGTCCCATAGCTATTTCGCCGTCCGCTCCGGCTGGTTCTTTTTCGGCACCGAACTGTGGATGCCGATGTTGACGGTGATGGCGATTTACACGGTCTGCTATTCGCTGTTTGGCGTGTTGTCCGTTCGTTATTACAAAAAGCTAATTCGCGAGGCGCTTTAAAACGATGCAGCGAGTGAGGGAAGAACCAAAACCGTTCCAACGTTCGCCCACTCGATCAGTGGTCATCCCATTCTGAAGATGCAGTTCCAGTTGACGGAACGAATTTTAGCTTTATCGAACACGAAAAGCCCTTAGAGTAGCGAATGACTCTAAGGGCTTTTTTCTTATTTCAACCATTCCGTATGGAAAATGCCTTCTTTGTCGACGCGTTCGTACGTGTGGGCGCCGAAGTAGTCGCGCTGCGCTTGGATTAAGTTGGCCGGGAGCACCGCGGTGCGGTAGCTGTCGTAATAGGCGAGGGCGCTAGCGAATCCTGGCACTGGAATGCCGCGCATCGCCGCGGTGGCGACGATTTCGCGGAGCGCGTCTTGGTAGCGTTCGACGATGTCTTGGAAATACGGATCCAAGAGCAAGTTCGAAAGCGCTGGATCACGGTCGTACGCCTCTTTAATTTTTTGCAAAAATTGCGCGCGGATGATGCAGCCGCCGCGGAAGATCATGGCGATATCACCGTAGCGCAAGTTCCAGTTGTATTCCTCAGAAGCCGCCTTCATTTGCGCAAATCCTTGGGCGTACGAGCAAATTTTGCTCATGTAAAGCGCGCGGCGCACCGCTTCGATGAAGTGAGCGCGGTCGCCTTCAAACGGCTTCACCGCTGGGCCTGCCAGCACTTTGCTTGCTTTCACGCGCTCGTCTTTCATCGCCGAGAGGAAACGGGCGAACACCGATTCCGTGATGATCGGCAGCGGCACGCCCAAATCGAGGGCGTTTTGGCTCGTCCATTTGCCCGTCCCTTTTTGCCCGGCTTTGTCCAAAATGACGTCGACAAGCGGCTTGCCTGTTTCTTCATCGATTTTCGTGAAAATGTCGGCCGTGATCTCGATTAAGTAGCTGTTCAGCTCTCCTTTGTTCCAGTCGGCGAACACTTCGTGCAGCTCTGCAGCATCCATGCCGAGCACATGTTTGAGCAAGAAGTACGCTTCAGCGATCAGCTGCATGTCGCCGTATTCGATGCCGTTGTGCACCATTTTGACATAATGCCCGGCGCCGTCCGGACCGATGTACGTCGTGCACGGTTCGCCGTCGACTTTGGCGGCGATGGCTTCAAAAATCGGGCGCACGAGCTCATGCGCTTCTTTTTGGCCCCCTGGCATGATCGACGGGCCTTTCAGCGCCCCTTCCTCGCCGCCCGAGACGCCCGTGCCAATAAAGTGGATGCCAAGTTCGGCGAGTTCTTTGTTGCGGCGCTGCGTATCTTTAAAATACGTATTGCCGCCGTCAATTACAATATCGCCTTTTTCCAAATGCGGCTTCAGCTGTTCGATCGTCGCGTCCGTCGGCGCGCCCGCTTTCACCATCAGCAAAATTTTCCGCGGTTTTTCCAAGGCGTTGACGAATTCTTCGATGCTGTATGTACCGACAATGTTTTTTCCTTTCGTTTCTTGCAAAAACTCGTCCGTTTTTTCGCGCGAACGGTTGTACACCGCCACCGAATAGCCTTTGCTTTCGATGTTGAGCGCCAAGTTTTTCCCCATGACCGCCAGTCCGATGACGCCGATTTGCTGTTTCGCCATTGTCCAACGTCCCTTTCCGTTTTGGTTTGTTCATCAAACAACATACCATACGTTTGCGCTTGCCTGCAAGTTTTTCTAAACCGATTTAGGAACGAGGCGGCACGACGGACTTTGCTTGACCTGTCCATGCGAAAAGGGGCGTAACGCCCCTCATGCTTAGTAGCCTCCATAATGCGGGAAGCCGTATGGTCCAAACGGGTAATGACCATAAGGCACGCCATACGGGAAGTGATGATAGCCGTCATACCCTCCATGCCAATGATGATGGTGATAACCGTATGGAGGATAGCCGTAGCCGCCAACGTACGGCGGATAAAAGCCGCCCATATACAGACCGAACGGTCGAACCATGGAATGCGCCTCCTCTTCATGAGTTGAAGTTCATTTCCATGATTAGGATATGCGCGGAAGAAAAAACGGTATAGGCAAACACCTATACCGTCTCTTCCTCTTGGATGACCTGGGCCGCGGCCTGGGCGGCGGCCACTTGCTCGCGAATCGCGTCCGCTTCTTCCAAATGGGCAAACAAGACGCGCGGATCCAGCACCGTGAGCAACCGCTCCGGCAGCGTCGCGATCCCGACGACATACGGCGTGCGCTCCGCGGATACGAGCTGCAGCGGTTTGATGGCTTCCGGTTCAATATCGACAATTTCCTTTGCTTCGTCAACGATAAACGCCACCGACAACCCGTCGACCGCGGCGACGACAAGACGCGTCTGCTCGGTTTCCTCGATCGCTTTCCCATATAGAAGCTTTCGCATATCGAGCACCGGCGCGAGCTCGCCGCGGATGCGCGCGACGCCCGCCATACAATCCGGCATATGCGGTACGGCCGTCGGCGCCGTCATTTTCTCAATCGAGACGACATACGCGATCGAGACGGCGTACTGTTCCCGCTCGACGCGAAACACCACGTATTTGTCCATTCCCCCGCCACCTCTTTCGTGATTCGCACTCTGCTTTTTTTATCGGCTCATTCCGGCCGAATGTTTACCGAAAGGTTCAAGAAAAAAGAGCATCCAGCCTCGGGATGCTCATTCGGCATTGGCGACTTCCTCGACAATGGCGACAACCATCTCTGTCAGCTTCACCAGCTCTTCAATCGGCATCCGCTCATTCGTCGTATGGATCTCTTCATAGCCGACTGCGAGGTTGACCGTCGGAATGCCGAAGCCGGCGATGATGTTGGCATCGCTGCCGCCGCCGCTTTTCTCCAGCTTGCACGGCCGTCCGATGTTCGCCGCCGCCCGTTTGGCGACCTCGACGACATGGTCGCCGTCGCTGAACTTAAAGCCCGGGTACATCACTTCCACTTCGACATCGGCGCGCCCCCCCATTTCCGCGGCAACCGTTTCAAACGCCTCTTTCATTTTCGCCACTTGCGCTTCCATTTTTTCCGGAACGAGGGAACGGGCTTCCGCTAAAATATCAACGCGGTCGCAGACGATGTTCGTTTGCGTGCCGCCTTCAAAGCGGCCGATGTTCGCCGTCGTCTCCTCGTCGATGCGGCCGAGCGGCATTTTTGCGATCGCCTTCGCCGCAATCGTAATGGCAGACACTCCTTTTTCCGGCGCCACGCCGGCATGGGCAGTTTTGCCGTGCACAACGACTTTCAGCTTCGCCTGCGTCGGGGCGGCGACGACGATGTTGCCGACTTTGCCGTCGCTGTCCAAGGCATAGCCGTATTTCGCTTGAATGAGCGACGGGTCAAGCGCCTTCGCCCCGACAAGCCCCGACTCTTCGCCGACGGTGATGATAAACTGGATTACGCCGTGCGGGATGTTTTGTTCTTTCAACACGCGAATCGCTTCCAACATGGCCGCCAAGCCCGCCTTGTCGTCCGCCCCTAAAATCGTCGTCCCGTCGGTGACGACATAGCCGTCTTGGATCGACGGTTTCACCCCTTTGCCCGGCACGACCGTATCCATATGCGACGTGAAGTAAATCGGGTCGACCCCGTCTTTCGTCGCGGCGAGCGTGCAAATCAAGTTGCCTGCCCCATGCCCCGTTTTCGCGGCCGCATCGTCTTCGATCACATCGAGGCCAAGCGCTTCAAACTTTTGTTTGAGCACCTTCGCAATGTCCCCTTCATGCTTCGTTTCCGAATCGATTTGCACAAGTTCCAAAAATTCGTCGACAAGACGCTGTTCATTGACCATCGCTTTTTTCCTCCTGCTTATGTACTCCACCTTAAGTATACCGAAATGTTCCGCCAAGAGCCAAACCGGACGCCGGAACGATCAAAACGCTGCAAACGTATAAGAACGCGCTTGAGATGTACCGATACGGGCTGCCTGACCGCCTCTCAACGAGCGAGCTTTCATCCGCTCCCGCTGCGGCAAACGGCCACGCCGCCTCCATCTAAAATATCGTTTGCCGCGAAAAAGGCGTCCGTTGCTTGCTGGACGCCTTCCATCGTTTACAGCGGAATGTTGCCATGTTTTTTCTTCGGCCGCTCCTCGTGCTTGTTTCGAAGCATCTCGAGCGCCTGAATGAGCTTGATTCTCGTATCGCGCGGGTCAATGACGTCATCGATCATGCCGTATTTGGCGGCGACGTACGGATTGGCGAATTTCTCGCGGTATTCGGCAATTTTTTGCGCCCGCGTTTCTTCCGGATTCGGACTTTTTTCAATTTCGCTCGCGAAAATGATGTTCGCCGCTCCTTGCGGCCCCATGACCGCCACTTCGGCGTTCGGCCACGCATAGACGACATCGGCGCCGATCGATTTGCTGTTTAAGGCGACGTACGCGCCGCCGTACGCTTTCCGCAAAATGACGGTGATTTTCGGCACGGTCGCTTCCGAGTAAGCGTACAAAATTTTCGCCCCATGGCGGATGATGCCGCCGTGCTCCTGCTTGACGCCTGGGAAAAAGCCGGTGACGTCCTCAAACGTAATGATCGGGATGTTGAACGAATCGCAAAAACGGATAAAACGCGCCGCCTTGTCGGACGAATCAATGTCAAGCCCGCCGGCCATAAACTTCGGCTGGTTGCACACAAGCCCGACCACTTCGCCTTTAATGCGGGCAAAGCCGATCACGATGTTTTTCGCGAAATCTTTTTGCACCTCAAAAAACGACCCGTCATCGACGACTTGGGCGATGACGTGGCGCACATCGTACGGGCGGACGGCGTCAATCGGCACGACATCGGCCAAATCGGGGCGGTAGTCGTCCCCGTCCGGAATCGGGCCAAACGGCGGCTTTTCGTTGTTGTTGGACGGCAAATAGCCCAAGAGCCGCCGCACTTCAGCGAGCGCCTCCTCTTCATTCGCTGCCGCAAAGTGGGCGTTGCCGCTGATCGTGTTGTGCACGCGGGCGCCGCCTAAATCTTCAGCGCTGATTTTCTCCCCGGTCACCGCTTCAATCACTTTCGGACCGGTGATGAACATTTGGCTCGTTTTTTCGACCATGAACACAAAATCGGTGATGGCCGGCGAATAGACGGCCCCGCCGGCGCACGGCCCCATAATGACGGAAATTTGCGGGATGACGCCGGAATAAATGGCGTTGCGGTAAAAAATGTGTCCGTACCCGTCAAGCGACAAGACCCCTTCTTGAATGCGGGCGCCGCCCGAATCGTTCAAACCGATGACCGGCGCCCCGGTTTTCGCCGCTAAATCCATGATGTTCGCAATTTTTTTCGCGTGCATTTCCCCAAGCGCCCCGCCGAAGACGGTGAAATCTTGCGAAAACACAAACACGGTGCGGCCGTTGATCTTCCCGTAGCCGGTCACCACCCCGTCACCCGGCCCCTTCTTTTCCCCGAGGCCAAAATCGGTGCAGCGGTGCTCGATGAACGGATTGAGCTCGACAAACGTCCCTTCGTCCAAAAGCAAATCAATCCGCTCGCGCGCCGTCAGCTTCCCTTTCGCGTGCTGCTGTTCAATTTTCTCATCGCCCCCGCCCAGTTCAATCTCACGTCGGCGGTCATACAGTTCGTTGATTTTGTCGTACATGTCGCTCATTGGTGTCCCTCCGTTTTCGTCCGTTCACAAAGCTCATACAACACGCCGCCGGTCGATTTCGGGTGCATGAACGCGACCCATGCCCCGCCGGCGCCGCGTTTCGGCGCATCTTGAATCATACGGATGCCGTGCTCCTTCAGCTCGCGGATGCGCTCGGTGATGTCTTCCACCCCAAGCGCCACATGATGAATCCCTTCGCCGCGCTTCTCGATAAATGTCGCCACCGCGCTCTCTGGCGACAGCGGCTCAAGAAGTTCAATTTTCGCCTCTCCCGCCTGCAAAAACGCCACTTTCACCTGTTCCGACTCGACTTCCTCGATGCCAAGAAACGGCAGGCCGAGCACATCCGTATAAAACGGAAGCGCTTTCTCAATCGAACGGACGGCGATGCCGATATGGTCGACTTTTTTCACTTCCATCGTCTGCATCCCCTTTGCCGCAAAATGATGAGGCCAACATTTTATCATTCGCCGTTTCGACAAAAAATCCTGCTTTTTTGTTTTTCTTTGTACGCGCCACGGTCGAGCTTTGGATCGGTTCGCTTCGCATCGGGCATTTTTCCTTGTCCGCCCCGTCGTTTGCCGGTACAATAAACGTAGAACAGCGGACGGAAGGAGGACGGACCGTTGTCGCGCAAAACGCAAAAATTCGTGGTTTACTTGATGCTCATTTGCATGCTGCTGACGACGCTCCTCGCCGGCATCAGCATGTGGTTTTAACCGCAGGCATAAAAAACGCAAGCTTCCCGCTGAGGAGCTTGCGTTTTTTAGCGCACCGCACCATACCGCTTAGCAATGGCGTAAAACGATTCGTTGCTGCGGAGAATGAGCACGTTGGCGCCAATCGGCACCCGTTCATACAAACGCTCGACATCGCGGTTGTGCATGCGCACACAACCTTGCGACACATACCGGCCGATCGACGCCGGGTTGTTCGTGCCGTGAATGCCGTAGATGCGCCCGTCCGTCCCGCGCGCGTTAAAGCCGATCCACCTTGCGCCGAGCGGATTGTTCGGCGCTCCGCCCGGGATGTTCTTTTTCCGATAATACGGGTGTTTCGCCTTTACCGTCACGGTAAACATTCCTTCCGGCGTCAACGCCGCATTCACCCCGGTCGCCACCGGATAGACGGCTTCAATGCGGCCGTCGCGGACGAGCGCGAGCTTATTGATCGCTTTGTTCACAATGACAAGCGGCTTCGCCTCCGCCGCTGTCTGAAAAGGAGCCCCCAATACGGCGGCGATCACGAGACAAATGGCCAACCATACCCGCATATCCGTCCATCCTTTGCTTGAATGTTTGGCTATAGTGTGCGCCAAAACGGATGGATATATGCCCTGCATCATGCCTTCAGCCGCTGCGGTTTTCGTTCGTTTCCGGGATGGAATTCGCTTTTGATGATTAAATATCGCTCCAATTCGCGCACCAAATGAAACAACGCCGCCCGCTCTTCAAACTGTTCGCGCGTCGTTGGCAGCGGCATCGCCTTAAACTGTTCGCGCATCTCGGCAAGGCGCCGCAAAAAGCGGTCCGCCGTATTTCCCGGATGAATGGCGTCGCTTAATTCGTCGATAAAATCGGCGACCATCATCCGCTGCTCGACCGTGTAGACGAGCGATGTCACAAGCGGAAGCATATGCTCGATGATTTCCAACTGCCGCTCACGCATGCGGAAGTAGCGGACATATTCATCCTCATTCCGCCATAATTGATTGTCGGCGTGGCGCATGGCGAGCTTTTTCGCTTTGTCGAGCGTCTCCGCCGCAAGCGGCAGCTCCTTCCCATCCCAATCAAGCTCATTTGTGCGCAAGTAGCGGACGATTTCTTTTAAAATAATGCGAAACAAATCTTCGACAATGCGCTGGTACTCTTTGAGCTCCTTCTCGGCGCTCGGCATATACATGTTCATCAGCAGCGCTACCCCAATGCCAACCGCCACGAGCAAGATCTCATTGGCGACCAATCCCCACGTGATGTCTTGGGCCGCATACAAATGCAAAATAATGACCGAGCTTGTCGCAATGCCTTCATTGATTTTCAAGCGAACCGTCACAGGAATGAACAACAAAAGCAACAGCCCGATCGTCCACGGATGATAGCCGAAGACGGTAAAAAACAACGCCGCAAACCCGATCGCGACAACGCACGCCGCAAAACGAGCCCGGGCGGTCTCAAGCGACCGCTTTTTCGTCACTTGGACGCATAAGATGACGATAATGCCAGCGGAAGCGAAGTTATGAAGACCGATGAGCTGAGCGATGGCAATCGCCAGCGCCGCCCCCACCGCCGTTTTCAATGTCCGATAGCCGATTTTCATCGCGAGTCTCCTTTGCCAATGGTTGCCGACTTCATTGTACAGATGACGGCGCTTTCGGTGCAAGGAAAAACGGACAATCCTGGCCTCCGCTCCGAAGCCGATCTGTCCCAACAGGCGCAAAAGGACAAAAAAGGCGGCTGTCCGCTCATGCAGGGCAAGCCGCCTAGGCTCACGACGGAGATTTCTCATAAATCGTCTTCCCGTCGCGCTCGATTTCCCGCCGGATCGCTTCGTTCAGCGCGTCGAAAAAAAGCACGTCACATGAGTAAATGCCGACAATCTCGTCAAGATCCTCTTTGATTTTCCACTTTTGTTTGCCGGTGTAGTCCACGCACAAGTCAATGTCCGAGTTGTAGCGGGCCGTGCCGCGCGCCCGCGAGCCGAACAAAATGACTTTTTGTATATCTTCTTCGCCCGCGAAATACGCCATCAACCGTTCAAACACGGTCGGGCTCATTCCATAGGTCACGATCGATCACTTCTTTTTTGATGTATTTGAGCAGTGCTTCAATTTCATGGACATATTGTGACATATTGTGATACAATCGATTCTCGTTCATCCATGCCATCGTTCTCCTTTGCCCATTGTCCTAAATGGATCTGCATCTATGGCTTCGAAAATGGCGCTTGATTCGTCTTCATATAACGCTTCAGCTCTTCGTAAAAATTTTCACGCGTCCCCACCAAAACCACCACCACAACATGTCCGCTGTCATCTTGGTCGATCAAATAAGCAATCTCATAATTGATGCCTCGATGATAAATGTCATAACCGTAAATTCCTGCCAAATCACCAGTTTTCGCTTCCCCTGCTTCGGCGGGATCGGTAAGAATCTGCCGCAAGGCTTCTTTCAAACGCTGTTTCAGCACCGGATCTTTCTTTGTCAGCTTTTTGATGGTTTTTTCTGCTTTTGGGAGCAATTGCAGCCGATTATGGTTCATCATCTTCACCAAATAACTCCTCTAACGTATCCGCGGTATACGTTTTTGCCTTCGGTCTTTCCTCAGAAATCATCGCGTTGAATGCAGGTGCAATTTGCGATTTACGGTATACAAATTCTTTGTATAGTTCTTCGCCTGTATATCCTTCTTCGATCAAGTCTTTTAAAATCAGATCGGAAAAGTCAAAATGATCCTCATGAATCGGATGAATAATTAACTTATTATCCGCTAACTCAATTAACACCTCGTTTCCAATTCCTAATTGCTCATAAAAATCCTTTGGGATCGTAATTTGTTTTTTGCTCGATACGGCAATTCGTTTCACAAGGTTTTTCTTACGGTTAGGGATATTGTCCATCGGTACCTTCTCCTTTGTCATCGAATCTGATGGCACCATATTATTCCCCTCCTTCCAAAAAAATAACCAAATTTCTTGGTTTCTTTACTAATGATCATAGCATGGTGGGGAAACAAACACAATGATTTTCCCATACCGTAGGGAGGAGAAGTGTTCAATGTTTGCGGAAGAGGAATAGATTGATGCAAACACTAACATCCTAGTGGAACAAAGCGGAGAATTCCTGAACAAAACGACGCTCAATTGATGGAGGCCAAGGTTCTCAAAGATAGCGATTATTATTTCAAATAGGAACTTTCATAAATGATACGAATTCGAACGTCCATGGTGTGGAAATTCCTTCACTTTCCTTGTGTTTCAAAGATTCATTCGACGCAAGGCGAAAAAAAATCCTCCCGATTTTTGTCGGGAGGGTGCGAAATGTGAGTTCCATTGTACCGATAACAGCGCTTTCGATGCAACTGAAAAACGGACAGCGCGCCCGTCCTACAGCCGCCGGACACAAAAAAAACGGCCGTCCGCTCATGCGGGGCAGGCCGCCTAGGCTCACGACGGAGATTTCTCATAAATCGTTTTCCCGTCGCGCTCGATTTGGCGCTTGATGGCTTCGTTCAGCGCGTCGAAAAAAGCACGTCGCACAATGAACACTCCCTACACCGAAAGACGCAAAATTGGCCAAAAATCGTCATCATGACAATACAATTTCCCTATTATTTGTGAATATACTGTGAATTTCCATGTAAAAGGTTTACATCTTCTTTTTTTTTTTATAATGCCATTGAATTTTACAAACATTTCAAATTCATGATTAGAGAGGGCGTTCCATATGAAATGGGTGTTCATTTCAAGAATGGCGTCCCGCTTAAAAGCGGAAGCTAGTTTCATATTCGTATTTTCTGGGGTTTTGATCTTTGTTTGCCTCAATCCTAGGCAAGAAGAAACGCGCAGTTTTCCACAAACCAAAGACGATAAGTATTATGGCCAAATTGTTGGCCAAACGGTTGGTTCAAGAGGATACGTGACCATTACGGTCAAATAACGATGCCGAATCCGGATGATGAGGAAGTCAGGGATACGCCTAAAAAAGAATGCGGAGATCCCTGACCGCATTTTTCATTTGTCAACTTCTCAGAAAGAAAGCGGTTGATCGGTGATGAGGTGGAAATGGCTGTTTGTTTTTTATTGGAAACGATTGTTGAAAAGCAAGTTATACGTTGGCGCCAGCATCCTATTTTTTGTTTTGCTGCTTGTCAGGTTCGTTTTATTCTTTTCAGACGATATGAATGCAGGCATGGAATACTCTGGAGATTTGCCTTCTGAAGTGTTCATGCTTGTCCAAATCGTTTCGCTCTTTTACATCGTATGGTTCTACTTTCTCTACTCCAACGAGCTTCGTTACGGCGTTTCGTCATGGTTCGCCGACGGCTACCGGATTTTGCTGGAGAAAATGAGCGCCTTGCTGGCGGTTCATGCGCTGTGCCAAGGGATCATGCTGATGATGAGCTACGGCGTTTTTTCACTCGTGTATCTCTTCGTTGGGGTGGAGCCTTCGGATCTGTATTGGTCGCTGCTTCGGTTTCTCGCCGTCTACCAGTTTGGACCGCTCGTGCTCACCGTTCTGTACGGCGTCATCATCGCGCTGCTGTTGGAAACGAAAAAGGTCAGTTTTTTCGCTATGTTGCTTGTATGGATCCTGACCGGCCCGATGACGACTGAGCTGTTCATCGATTTGTCCCAAACCGTTCATGCCCGCGACTGGACGTCGCTGCTGTTTATCGGAAAACACGCCATTCAACAGGCGTATGATTCCTACATCGGGTTTGAGGTCGACCGCGGCGGGGAATGGAAATGGGCCGCGTGGTTTCTTTCCCTTGTCGGGTTGGCATTGTTGTCGTCGATCCGCTTTACGCAGACGAGAAAGGAGCGAAACGCCGTCCTGAAAGCGCTGCTCATCTTTCCGTTTCTGATCGTCCTAACCGCCTGCCACTCCTTGCAAACGAACACCAAGGCGTTCACTCGGGCCGATCAGACGACCGAACTTGAGGAGTACCGTCGAATGCCGCAAACCATCAAGGCCGATTTGCGCTACCGTATCCAGTCGTATGACCTTTCTTTGCATGGATCGCGCGCGGTCGTGCGCGTGGCCTTGTCCCAGTTGGACACGAACCGGCCCACGTTTCAACTGTACCATTTGTATCCGCTCCACTCGATTGAAGCGGACCACCAGCCCGTCACGTTTACGAGAAACGGCGATCTCGTGACCGTGCGGCTGCCCAAACGCGCCTCGACGCTCACCTTTTCCTATGAGATCGTCGATACGGCGCTCATTCCGTACACCAACGGCCGCCTCGTCCTGTTGGCGGATCGGGCGTGGTATCCGAAAAGGAGGGCTTCGCACATGTATCGGGCTTATGAATATCGGGTGGCGGGAACGAGAGCTTGGGATGGGGCGTTCACCGATCAATTCATTCCGAATGAAACGTACACCTTTACCTTGCACGTGGACGGCGATGTGCTGTTTTGCAATGTGCCAAAGCGGGGGACGGGTTACCGAGGGAAAGCGCAGGCGGTCACCTTGATCAAAGGGCAAGGGCATCAACTCGTCGATCAAGGATATGAGATCACCTACCCGGCTGACTGGCCGCACATGGCGGAACGGGCGCCGACGGTCATCCGCCAGTTGGAAAAAACGTTTCATCATGTCCAACAAATCGCATCCACGGCGGTTTCAGCGCTGCCGAACAAGATTGTGTTCTCCAGCTCGGGGCTATCCTCGTTTATGGCCCATGACCATCTTGTCTATAACACGAATTTTTTTTCGATTGGCACCTATCATATGGAACGAGATTATTATGAAAAAATGCTCCGTCTTTCGGTTCCGCCGAAAGGATCGCGGATCATGTACAACGAGTGGATTTCGCTGGCCACCCGCTGGCTGATGCAAAAACAAGGCCTTTCGGTGATCGACTGGAGCTCCAAAAGCGAGTGGTTCGAGTCGCAGCCGTCATCCGTCAAGAAGCAAATTGAAGCCATTTATCAGGCGTTTCAGCCGCTGGATGTCGACCAAAAGCAACGATGTTTGCGGACATGGTATGCGAACATGGACGACGGTTGGACATGGGACCGCATCTTGGAGATGATGCAGGAGGTGAACGGCGTTGGCGGTCGTCATTGAAGGATTGACGAAAATCGTGAAAAAGAAGCCGATTTTATCCGATGTCTCCCTCACCCTCTCCGGCGTGTACGGCTTGCTGGGGCCAAACGGCGCCGGCAAGACGACGTTGATGCGCATTGTGGCCGGACTGTTGGAGTTCAATGCCGGACGGGTGTCGCTCGGAGACGAGCCGATCAGCACGGGCGCGAGAGTGAAGCGGGTAAACGAGATCGGCTATTTGCCGCAAGAGTTTATGATGTATCCGGAGCTGACGATGTATGAAGTGCTTGAGCATCTCGCCGTCTTGCAAGGGGAACATCCCGCCGCCTGCCGCTCCAAAATCGAGAAGGTCATCGAACAAGTCAACTTGTCTTCGCACCTCAACAAAAAAATGCGCGAGCTGTCCGGCGGCATGCGGCGGCGGGTGGGCATTGCCATGCTGCTGCTTCGGGAGCCGTCCATCCTCCTGTTTGATGAGCCGACGGCCGGGCTTGACATCCGCGAGCGCGTGCGGTTTCGCAATTTGTTGAAGCGGCTGGGGCACGATCATACGATCGTCATCTCTTCGCACCTTGTCGAGGACATTGAATTTTTGTGCACGAAAATCGGGGTGTTGGACCGCGGCGTGGTGCTGTTTGAAGGCAGTCCCGATGAGCTCAAGCAAAAAGCCGCCCCTTATACGTATGAGTTGGACGTGCCATTGGAGGAGCTTGACTCGGTTATGGCCGCCAACGAAGTCGTGCAAATGAGCGAAGAGCCTTCCCACGTCGTCGTGCGCGTCTTGTCCGAACAACCCATCGGCCGGCCTGTCGCCCCGCGGCTGATGGACGGATATTTGGCGTTGTTGAAAGAGGCGGAAGCGCATGGATAAAAAAACGATCGCCCATCATTTTTCTTTTGACCGCCGCTTGCTCGGCCGATTGTACTGGTTTCCGTTTCTCGTGTATGGGCTGTGCGTCGGGTTGATGGGGATCTTGTCCGCCCGCTCCGACGAACCGTTTTTGCCGTACACCGTCATCCAAGGCATTGCCGTGCCGATCGCCGGATGGCATCTCGTCTTTTTGTACCGCCATTTGTACGACGAAGGGGCGAAAGACGCGTTGGTATGGCATTACCGGAAAGCGGTCGTCTTCGACTTGGTCCGCTATGCCGTTTTGCATGGGGGATGCATCGCTCTTCTTGTCGCGGCGGTCATAGGGATTCAAGGAACGATGTTTCTCACCGCTCCCGTGTTGGGGCACCTGTTTCTGTTGTTTTTGTTTTACCAGTTGATTGGGCTTGCCTTGTTAGGCGTCTTTGGCAGCCTGGATGTCGCCTTGTCCGTCATCGCGGTCTATACGTTTATGGAAGTCGCGACGCAAGGGACGTTCATGCCGTGGCCGCATCTGTTTTTGTTTCAAGCGCCGGCGGATTCGCTGTCCCTCCTTCTCCCCATGATGTGGCTGGGGGCGGGCATTGTGATCGCCGCCGTTTTGATTGGACGGGAGTTTTGGTAAACGAGGGCGGAACCCAACAGAGGAATGTGGGGGCTTGCTGGTGTGGTCTCCGTTCGTTGGACACACCCGTACAGCCCCCACCTCATCTCCCCGATACGGGACAGACCATCCTAAACAAAAATAGTTTATGAGCGGGCTTTGTCATCAATCGTCTTCCCGTCGCGCTCGATTTCCCGCCGGATCGCTTCGTTCAGCGCGTTGAAAAAGAGCACATCACATGAGTAAATGCCGACAATCTCGTCAAGATCCTCTTTGATTTTCCACTTCTGTTTTCCGGTCTAGTCAATGCACAAGTCAATGTCCGAGTTGTAGCGGGCCGTGCCGCGCGCCCGCGAGCCGAACAAAACGACTTTTTGTATATCTTCTTCGCCCGCGAAATACGCCATCAGCCGTTCAAACACGGTCGGGCTCATTCCATACATCACGGTCGATCACTTCTTCTTTGATGTTTTGCAGTAGCGTTTCGATTTCGTGGACATATTCATTCATCTGAAATCAAACATGCCTACTTCAGAAAACAGTGAACAGACTAAATCACTTCTAACGATATTTCATGTAGCATATCGAGATCTTGCGTCTGGCAAGATGGAAGGAGCTCACCGTAGACACTTATATTTACTTTCCGCTGTGGAAAAGCCTCAACATGAATTGATTCAATTCTCGCCATATAACGCCCGTTATTTTGAATAAGGTTAAACATAAACTCGCTATAGAAAGCAGGAATATACCCTAGCTTACACCCTTCATCTGTTAACACTTCTACTGCTTTAGAATCTTGCCTATTCTCCGGCTCTAATCGAAAATGTACCTTATCCCCCACTTTAAGATATTGAATTACTCGATCTCCCTCGTAATATCTCCAACCCGCGACATAAAAATCAAAATCGAAATGATTTCCCGATACATAAATTGGCGCTACAAATTCATAAGAATCTGTCGCAAGTTTACCACCAGTCGCTCGCAACATATCCATATCTGTACAATCGCGCGGCAAGCCGTATGTCCGCAAAATTTCTAAAAAATCCGGACGGCGACGGTCAGGCAAACGCCGCTCAAAAGGCCCGAACAATCTGTTAGAAACGTATTTTTTTCCTATATCCGGAAACGACAAATGAGGTTGATAACCGTTTTCTAGTGCTTCGAACAGTCCTCTTCTCTTCCTGCTACGTTCATAATAAAATACATACTTATCCCCATCGTGTAATAAGTTTCCAATATGATATCGCTGCCGAGTACATTCATTTTGCCAAATTAACCAAAGCACAAAAGGGCGCATCGCTTATTTCACCTCCATATACCAATTTACGAGCCATTCTTTTCGATACAGTAATAATTTTAATACCCATTCTTTGTAAATTTTACTCATGACATTTTCTGAAACACCATCTAAAACAGTTGTGACTTGTTGCTCATTTATTTGACTGATACGATCAATTTCCTTCTTCACTTCTTTTGGATACAATTCATAAATGAAACTTAGTAATTCTTTATATTTAGGCTTCTTCTTATGAGGAAGTCCGATTAAAGAGAAACTCCGATTTGTAAAAGCTTCGAACATTCTCTGATCTTGAAACATTTTTAGAATACGTTCTTCCTTCAATTGGTATCCTAGCGACGCCCCGTTATCATATATAGGTGCAAGCCTGCAGCTAGTGTGGTGAACAATGATCCCCCAGTTATCACAGTGACGATCTTGGTTGGCGATTAGTGCGTCAAATACAGGGATTTGGACAAATTCTTTTTCAAGATGAAATCCAGACAACACTTTTATTACATTCAGAAAATGATAATGTTTTAAATTGCGGCGATCAAAACTCTCTTCAATTGTAAAGAACAAATCGCCACCTTCGTAAAATTCCTCGTTATATAAGACAAAATTTTCAGATAAAATACCTATTGTTCCATCGTAAACAGCTAAATCGGCCTTCATCATATCTAACCCTATATGTTGGCCGATTTTGGATGCAACAACCTCTGCCCATGCTTCCCCAGTATTTTCCTTAGGAATTTTAAATAGATACCGACGTTTATTATCTGGATTAATCAACCAAAACTTCTCTCTTGTCCCAGAAGCTTGCCGTTCCTCATCTTTTTTCCAGTGGCTAACATCATATAACTCCATAAAAGATGATCCTTTTTTAGTTTTTGTTTTTTGATAGAAACAAGAGAAAAAGTTGATCACAAGAGAAGCCTGCTAAAATGATGATCATATGCACTGCTGTTTGCCTGTCTCTGATCTCTTTACAATTATATTATCACAAACAATAATGGCCATGCAAAAACCCGAAGTCCCTTTTCGAACTTCGGGTTCTCCTTTCACACTTCCTCGCAATATTCGTCAAACAGCGCCTGCAGCTTTTGCACGACGGCGACCGGTTCGTGCCCTTCGATGTCGTGGCGGTGGAGCATGGCACACAGTTTTCCGTCTTTTAACAACGCGAACGACGGCGAGGACGGCGGCTCGCCGACAAAATACTCGCGCGCGCGGGCCGTTGCTTCTTTGTCTTGGCCGGCAAAGACGGTCACCAAATGGTCCGGGCGCTTGTCGTAGTGAACGGCATGGGCCGCTGCGGGACGGGCGATGCCGCCGGCGCAGCCGCATACGGAGTTGATGAGGACAAGCGTGGTGCCCGGACGGCGGAATGCCGCATCGACGTCTTCCGGCGTGCGCAGCTCTTCAAATCCGGCTTCGACCGCTTCACGCCGCGCTTGTTCGACGATGTCGTGATAGAGCGGAAATTGAAATTGGAACATCTCAACACCTCCTTCGGTTTGCCTTTATCATATCATACTTCGCCGCCGAGGCTCCGTTCGTATGCTTCAATCAGCTCGCGGACGGCGGCGGTGACCGGCTTGGCGCCGGAAATGACGCTGTTCTCGAGCATCGGGAGCTTTTCTTTCACGATCGGGTCGGCGAAAAAGCGCGTTTCGATATATTCTTTGATCATGGCGTGCATCCAGTCTTTTTGCTGCTGGCGGCGGCGGTCAAAAAAGACGCCGGATCGCTTCGTCGTCTCGACGAACGCCTGGATGACGCGCCACATGTCGGCGATCCCTTCGCCCAACAGCGCCGAGCATGTGTATGCTTTCGTCTCCCAGCCGGGCGTGGCCGGGCGGAGGTAATGGAGAAACTGGTTGTATTCGTTTTGCGCCATCCGCGCTTTTTCTTTATTATCGCCGTCCGCCTTGTTGATGACGATGGCGTCGACCAGCTCCATGATGCCGCGCTTCATGCCTTGCAGCTCATCGCCGGCGCCGGTTAAGGCGAGCAGCAGGAAAAAGTCAACCATCCCGCGGACGACAAACTCGCTTTGCCCGACGCCGACCGTCTCGACGAGGATGATGTCATAGCCGGCCGCTTCGCACAGCATCATCGTCTCGCGCGTTTTCCGATGCACGCCGCCAAGCGCCCCACCGGATGGAGATGGACGGATGAAGGCGTGCGGATGACGGGCAAGCGCCTCCATCCGCGTTTTGTCGCCAAGGATGCTGCCGCCGGTCAATGAGCTTGTCGGGTCGACGGCTAACACCGCGACGCGGTGACCTTGCTCGCATAAAAACGTGCCAAACGCTTCAATGAACGTGCTTTTTCCCGCCCCCGGCACGCCGGTGATGCCGATGCGGATCGAACGGCCGACGTGCGGGAGCAGTTCATTGAGCACTTGCTGGGCAAGATCCATATGCCTAGACGCATTGCTTTCGACAAGCGTAATCGCCTGCGCCAAAATGGTGCGGTCGCCGGCGAGCACCCCTTGGACGTACTCTCCGACCGACCGCTCTTTCCGTCTCACGACCCGCTTTGGCGCCGGCGGGCGCTCGGCTTGCACGTACGACGACAAGCCATTGTCGTCCGCCCATTCCGGGCGCCGCGGCTGCCCGTCCGAAGCTGCGCTCTGGCCGCTTTCCTGTTCCCGCCGTTTCTCTTCCCCGCTCATGGGTTCACTTCCTCATAGCCAAGCCGGGCGTAAATTTCCTCCAACACCTTTTCCGCTGACTCCGGAATCACGGTTCCCGGCCCGAAAATGGCCGCGGCGCCGTGCTCATACAAAAACGCGTAGTCTTGCGGCGGAATGACGCCGCCGACAAAAACGAGAATGTCGCCGCGGCCGAGTTTTTCGAGCTCCGCCACAAGCTGCGGCACGAGCGTTTTATGCCCGCCGGCGAGCGAGCTGATGCCGACAGCGTGCACGTCGTTTTCGACCGCCTGGCGCGCCGTTTCTTCCGGCGTCTGGAAGAGCGGGCCGATGTCGACGTCAAATCCTAAATCGGCAAACGCCGTGGCGATGACTTTCGCCCCGCGGTCATGGCCGTCCTGCCCCATTTTCGCGATCAAGATGCGCGGGCGGCGTCCTTCGAGTTCGGCGAACTGCTCAACCCGTCGCTTCACCCGTTCCAGCTGCGCTTCGTTTTTGTATTCCGAGCTGTAAACGCCGCTGATCGAGCGGATGGCGGCGCGATGGCGACTCGCCACTTTTTCGATCGCGTACGAAATTTCCCCGAGCGTCGCCCGGACGCGCGCCGCTTGGACGGCAAGCTCAAGCAAGTTCCCTTCGCCCGTTTCCGCCGCTTTCGTGATGGCGGCAAGCGCCGCTTCGACCTGCTCGTTGTCGCGCGTCGCCTTGAGCTCGTTCAGCCGCTCGATTTGCCGCTTTCGCACGGCGGTGTTGTCGACTTCCAAAATGTCGATCGGTTCTTCTTTTTCCGGGCGGTATTTATTGACGCCGATGATCGTTTCCGCTCCTGAATCGATGCGCGCTTGGCGGCGGGCCGCCGCTTCTTCGATGCGCATTTTCGGGATGCCGGTTTCAATGGCTTTCGCCATCCCGCCTAAGCTTTCGATTTCTTCGATATGCGCCCACGCCCGCTTCATCAACTCGTTCGTCAACGTCTCGACGTAATACGAACCGGCCCACGGGTCGATCGTCCGACAAATGCCCGTTTCTTCCTGCAAGTACAGCTGTGTATTGCGGGCGATGCGCGCCGAGAAGTCGGTTGGCAAGGCGATCGCTTCATCCAAGGCGTTCGTATGGAGCGACTGCGTATGCCCCATCGCCGCCGCGTGCGCCTCGATGAGCGTGCGCACGACGTTGTTGAACGGATCTTGCTCGGTCAAGCTCCAGCCCGACGTTTGCGAATGCGTCCTGAGAGCGAGCGATTTCGGGTTTTTCGGGTTGAACGTTTTCATCATTTTCGCCCACATGAGGCGCGCCGCCCGCAGTTTCGCCACTTCCATAAAGTAGTTCATGCCGATCGCCCAGAAAAACGACAGCCTCGGCGCGAACGAGTCGATGTCAATGCCCGCTTTCAAGCCGGTGCGCACGTACTCAAGCCCGTCGGCGAGCGTGTACGCCAGCTCCAGATCAGCCGGCGCCCCGGCTTCCTGCATATGGTAGCCGGAAATGCTGATGCTGTTGAATTTTGGCATGTATTTGGCCGTATAGGCGAAAATGTCGGCGATGATGCGCATCGACATCTCCGGCGGGTAAATGTACGTGTTGCGCACCATATATTCTTTCAAAATATCGTTTTGGATCGTGCCGGACAGTTTGTCTTGCGTCACTCCCTGCTCTTCGGCGGTGACGATGTAAAACGCCATAATCGGGAGCACCGCCCCGTTCATCGTCATCGACACCGACATTTGGTCGAGCGGGATGCCGTCAAACAAAATTTTCATATCGAGCACCGAATCGATGGCCACCCCTGCTTTGCCGACGTCGCCGACGACGCGCGGATGGTCGGAGTCATAGCCGCGATGGGTGGCCAGGTCAAAGGCGACCGACAACCCTTTTTGCCCCATCGCCAAATTGCGCCGGTAAAAGGCGTTGCTCTCCTCGGCGGTCGAAAAGCCGGCGTATTGGCGGATCGTCCACGGCCGCACGACGTACATCGTCGGGTACGGCCCGCGCAAGTACGGCGGCAAGCCGGGCAGATAATCAAGAAAATCAAGCCCATCGATGTCTTCCTTTGTATACAGCGGCTTCACCGCAATGTGCTCATTCGTCTGAACCAACAGCTCATCGATCGACGCTTGCACGCGCCGCTCGATGGCGTCTTTCCACTGTTTCTCCTCCACATCGGCCGCCGCCGTGGAAAGCGGCATGGTGGTAAAATCAACGTACTTCGCCATCCAACGCCACCCCTCTTTCCGCGAAAAACGCCACGATCACCTCGTACGCGTTCGAACCGAGATGAATCGATCCGTCCACGCCCGCGGCCCCGTACGTGTTCTCGAGCTCTTCCGGCGGCTTTCCGGCGACATACAGCTTCGCGTTCGGCTTGGCCTGCTTGAACGCCCGAGCCAACGCCGGAACAAACGCCGGGTAATCGTCGTCGGCGCCGCACACGATATAATGCGTCCCGCTCGTGCTTTGCACCCATTCAACCGCTTCCGCGACCGAGGCAAAGCCGTCGCTCCGCTCAGCCGCCACCCCGCCGGCCGCAAACAGCCCGGCGATGAAATCGGCGCGCGCTTGATGGCGGACAAGCGGACCGATATTGATCAAGTGAACGGAAAGCCGGCTTCCCGTACGCTCCGCATGCTTCTCGGCCGCCTTGCGCAGCCGCTCAAACGGCTCGGCCAAGCGCCATGCGCGAATCGGCGCAATGCGGATGGACGTGTTTCCGTCAGCGAGAGCCGCCGCGATTTCCCGAGCGGTTGCTCGACGGCGGGCCGCGCCAATTGCGGCTTCCACCCAATTCCCACTGACGAGCGTACTGCGAATGTCGGCCATCCGCTTTTCATCCAGCGGCGGCAACTCGTTCGCCGCGGCTTGCGTCGGCTTTTCGATCGGCGTTTCTTCTAAGTTCGCATACACGTTCGTGCCGACGATTTTTTCCTTCCGCATCTTGACCCGATCAAGCCGCCGCTTGGCGACCGCTTCCACTTCCGCCTGCACGAATCCGGCTTCGAGCGCCTTCGCCATGCCGCCTTGTTCTTCGACGCGTTGGAACAGCTTCCACGCTTCTTCAGCGAGCTTGGCGGTCAACGTTTCCACATAATACGAGCCGCCCGCCGGATCGATGACGTTCGCCACATGCGCCTCTTCGAGCAAAATGAGCTGCGTGTTGCGGGCGATGCGCCGTGAAAACTCATCAGCGAGTCCGAGCGCCTCGTCAAACGGCGACACGTGCACGCCATCGGCGCCGCCGACAACGGCCGCAAACGCTTCCGCCGCCGCCCGCAGCATGTTCACATACGGGTCGTACACCGTTTTCGTAAACGGCGACGTGCGCACATATAGCTCGATCCGCCTTGCTGATTCACCGCCGCCAAACGCTTCGATCACTTGCGCAAACAACCGCCGCGCCGCCCGCAGTTTCGCGATTTCCATAAAAAAGTCCGCCCCAACCGCAAACGACGCTTGCATCCGCGTCGCGATGTCATCCACCGTCAGCCCACGATCGAGCCCGGCGCGGATGTACTCGACCGCCGCCGCCAGCGCAAACGCCAGCTCCTGCACGGCGTTCGCCCCGCCGTTATGGTACGGCTCGCCGCGCACGAACATCGTGCGGACAGCAGGCATCTCGTCCTTCGCCCACATCGTTGCTTCCGCCATTTCATCATACAGCCGCAAAAGCGAACACGGAAGCGTCCCCTGTTCCGCCCACGCTCCGAGCGGATCCATGCCGATCGCGCCCCGTACGCTCGATAGCGGCACTCCCCGTTCCTCTAAATAAGCGGCCAACAGCGCCAAAAACGAAAGCGACCGCGCCCCGGCGTCCACACGGAGCGAATAGCGATCGAGCGGCACGCCATCAAACATCGCCGCCACATCCTCAACCGACTCGACGGCAAACGGCAGCCGGCCGAGAGCGAAATGGATTTCCGTCTGTCCCCGCTCCAAGTCGTGCTTCACTGCCTCGTTCCATTCCGACGGGCTCGCCGCCGAAATCTCCTGGCTCACCTTCCACGGCCCGCCCCGATACCCTTCCGGCCGCGCTCCGCGCACGTACTGGCCAAAGCCCGGGTACTGCTCCAGCGGGCCGAGCGCCTCCACATCGCGGCGCGTATAGAGCGGTTTGACCGCAATGTTTTCGTACGTCATCGATACAAGCCGCTCGAGCGGCTTGCCTTTCAGCGACTTTTCCGCTTCCCGCTCCCACTCCTCCACCGTCGGAGCCGGAAACGCCGCTTCCTTCATCTTTGCGACATCGCTCATTCCGATCCCCCTTTGCCTTCCAGACATAAGAAACCGCTTTCTTTTCAAGCCGCACCTTTCCCTCTCGAACCCGTCTGCTCAGAACGAAACGCTGATGACGCTTCGTGTGGGAAAAAACGGTTTCTATGTTTATTGTAGTACATCGGCCGCGTTTGGACAATGAACAAAAAGGCAAACAACTTGCTGATGCCACCATTTCGCCATGAAATGGAAAACAAAGCGGTCAAAAAAACATGAACGATCCCGAAATGGCTCGATGACTTGGCGAAACAACACCATCTCAACGATTCACAAATCCTCCAAGAAGCCCTGAAAAAACATGAAAGGAAGAGGGCGTTGTTGCATGCTCTCTTGGACGATGCTCCCTCGTCCCCCTCCAAATCGCCGCTTAGCGAAAATCTCAACTGCCATTTATTCATTGGAAAATGTTTCGCAAATCGATCACGAAATCCTTCAATACATGAACCAAAACGGCGTCATCCCGGTTGTACACTCCATGAAGTTCCAATCTTCCTGTTTTTCCGCGCAAATACACTTCCACCACTTGATTCGCCGGGTCAACGATCCAATATTCCTTCACCCCGGCCCGCTCGTACGCGATCCGTTTGTCCATCCGGTCGATTTTGGCCGTGGCGGGGGACAAGATCTCGACGACCAAATCCGGAGCCCCGACAATGCGGTTTTTTTGAATTTTGTTTTTGTCGCAGATGACGACAAGATCGGGGCATACCCAGTTTCGGACGTTTTCATCCATCCATCCCTTTCGATGATCTTCGAAAAGATACACATCGATCGGGGCGGCCAACACGCGGCAATCCTTCCCACGAAGATGCATCCCGAATTCAATGGAAAGTTGGAGCGAAACGGATTGATGTTCCGATGTCGGCGACGGCGCCATGCTGATGATGTTCCCATCCAACACCTCGCACCGTTTTCCTTCCGGCCATGTCGCATACTCTTTGTACGTCATAGGGGCCTGTTCCTTTTCTGGTGAACCCATATCCTCCACCTGCCTCCTAATTTTATATTGATTATACATCATCCATTCCTGTGTCTTGAACGATGTTTACTCCTCTTCCCGAACGAGCGGCAGGCGAATCGATACAGTCGTCCCGCGTCCAAGGTCGCTGTCGAACCAAATCGCGCCGTCATGAAGGGCGACGATTTGCCTAACGATGGCAAGCCCTAAGCCGGTGCCGCCTTCTTTGCGGGTGCGGGCGCGGTCGACGCGGAAAAAGCGCTGGCCGAGAAACGGGAGCTGGTCTTTCGGAATGCCTTTGCCCGTGTCTTGGACGACAAGCTCGCCTTCCGCTTCCGACAAGCGGGAAAGGCGCACCGTCACCACACCGCCTTCTGGGGTGTAGCGGATGGCGTTGTCGAGCAAGTTGCGCACGACTTGTTCGAGCCGGTCGGCGTCGCCATTGACAATGATGTCATAGTCCAACTCGCACGCCAACTCGATCCGCTTTTGCGCGGCGATCGGTTCGTACGTGGCGATGACATCTTCGATCACTTGGGCAAACGCCACCGGCGCGCGCTCGAGCGGCACGCTTTGCCCTTCAAGGCGCGCCAGGTCAAGAAGATCGCGCACCAGCCGCTCCATCCGCTCCGTTTCGCGGTGGATAAGGCGAAGGTACGCCTTTTCTTCTTCCTTCGTTTTCGCGAGGCCAGCAAGGAGTGCTTCGCTGTATCCTTTCATATAGCTGAGCGGCGTGCGCAGCTCATGCGAGACGTTCGCTAAGAACTCGCGTTTCCGCTCGTCTTCTTTAGCAATGGCGTCCGCCATTTGGTTGAACGCCTCCGCCAGGCGGCCGATTTCATCATCGCTCCGCACGGGGATGTCCGCTTCGTAGCGTCCTTCCGCCATGCGTTCTGCCGCTTGTTCCATCGCTTGGAGCGGCTCGGTCATCTGCCGCACCATCCGTCGGCCGACAACTAAAAGCGCGGCGGCGAATATGGCGGCCAACGGCCAAAACGCGGCGGCCGCCCGCTTCGTTGCTTCCTGAACGTCGGCTAACGGCAAATACAAGTAAATCGCTCCTTCAAGCCGCTTGCCGTCCAAAAGCGGAACGACGACCGCCATCACGCGGCGGCCGAACCGCTTTTCGTATCCCGTTTTGACAACAGGCTTCCCGGCTAACAGCGTTTCCCGGTCGCGACCGCTGACTAACGCGTCATAGTGGACCGGAAACGGAAAGCAGGCGCTCAGTTCGCGCGGGTTGTCAATCAACAAGATCGTGGCCGTTGATTTTTCGTCATACCATTCGATTTGACGGCGATATGCCTCCGTCACCGCCCCGCCGCGATAGTCGCGGGCGAGGCTCGTCCCTTCCGCGATCAACGTTCGCTCAACTTCTTTCATGTACACCGTCCGGTAAAAATAATTGAGAAGACCAAAAGAAAACGCCAGCGTCACCACGACCGCGGCCCCGATCGCCAGCCATAGTTTTTGTCCTAACCGAAGCCGTTTCATGTTCATCCCTCAAACTTGTAGCCGATGCCCCATACGGTTTGGATGTGGCGGGCGGCGTCTTTCAGCTTCATGCGCAGCGTTTTCACATGCGTATCGACCGTGCGGGCGTTTCCTGTATAATCATATCCCCACACTTTGACGAGCAAGTCGTCGCGGCTGAACACCTGACCGCGGTGCTTCGCCAAAAACAGCAGCAGCTCAAACTCCTTCAACGTCAGCTTCACCGGTTTGCCGCCAACGGTCACGGTTCGGCCTTTTTCGTCGATGGCAAGGTCGCCAAATTGCAGCCGTCCGTCGTGCTCGCGGACGCGCTGCACCCGGCGCAGCACCGCCTCAAGGCGGGCGATGAGCTCTCCTGGGCTGAACGGTTTGACGATGTAATCGTCGCCTCCCAGCTTCAATCCTTTCACTTTGTCCCATTCTTCGCCAAGCGCGGTCAAAAACAAAATCGGCACGTCCGACTGCTCGCGGATGCGGGCGCAGACGGCGAATCCGTCCTGTTTTGGCATCATGACGTCCAACAGCACGGCATCAACCGGATGTTGCGAAAGCAGCACCAGCGCTTCTTCCCCGTCCCCTGCTTCGAGGCAGCGAAAGCCGGCGTTTTCCAAATACATGCCAACGAGCAGGCGCATTTCTTCTTCATCATCGACAATTAAAACGGTTCGTTCGCTCATGTTCGTCCCTCCCGAATGAATAGTTGCAGCGGGCCGTCTCCCGTCTTCCAACGGACAAGCGGACGCAACGTCGCCTCATCGACCACGATAATTTCATCGCTGTCATAGCTCGCGATATACAAACGATCGAACGCCGCTTCCATCGCAAATGGATTGGCGCCGACAGACGCCGAAGCGAGTTTCTTTCCATCTAGGGAAAATTGGTAAACTGTGTTGGAGCCATGGCTTAGCACAAACACGCCGCGGCCTGTTTCGACGAAATCGACCGGCATGACCGGAGCGGCGATCGTCCGGAGCAAGCGGCCGTCTTGCAGTGAGTAGACATGAATGTTCGTTTCCACACGGCTTCCGCTGCCGTGCCCGCCGACCCACAGCTCCTCTTGTCGCTCGCGCACCACTCCGCCCAAGGCGAACTTCGGCACGGCGAACGAACGGATGACGCGGCGGCGGTCCACATCGATGATCCACGTCCGTTCGTCTTGAAAATCGATCACATACAACCTCGTTCCAGCGCGATTGACCAGCAGCGTCATCGGGGAGCGTCCGACCGAAAGGCGGGCGATCTCTTTCCCGTCCCGGCTCACAACGCGCACCGCGTGATGGGTGCTGTCGCCAAAAAACCACGTGCGGCCATCCGGAGATGGAGCAGCGCTCACAATGCCGCTTCCTATTTTCCATTCGCCAAGCAGCTTCCCGGTCGCGAGATCGTACCGATAGACCCCGTCAAGATCCCGCCCGTACAAAAAAAGCGTCCGGCCGTCTGGGCTCAACGCCCCGCCTTGAAACGGTTCGTTGATGTTCCAGCGGGCGATCTTGCGGCCGTTTTCTGCGTTCAAAAAGGTGACCGTTTCCGCTTTGACATCGAGACTGATGACGACCGACAGCGAATCAGCGATCGGAGGAAACGATGTCTTCGCGCAGCCGCTTAGCATAAAGAACAAACACAACAGCATCCATACGCTCTCTCGTTTCATCTCGAGTTTCTCCTTCACCTATTCGTTTCTGCCCCCATTATACATCACATTTGTGAGAGAAGTTTGAAATCGCGCCATGCAAAAACCCCACCGCCAACCGATGGCGATGGGGGAATCGTTAATAAATCGGCGTGTTGTCTTTGTTCATATTTTCCAAAATCGCTTTGACGCGGGCGAGGAAGCGGCCGCAAATGAGGCCGTCCAAGACGCGGTGGTCAAGCGACAAGCATAAGTTGACCATGTCGCGGATGGCGATCATGCCGTTTTTGATGACGGGTCGTTTGACGATCGTTTCCACTTGCAAAATGGCCGCTTGCGGGTAGTTGATAATGCCCATCGACTGCACCGAGCCGAACGCGCCGGTGTTGTTGACGGTGAACGTGCCGCCCTGCATGTCTTCCGGGCGCAGTTTGCCGGCGCGCGTTTTCGCCGCCAGCTCGGCGATTTCGCGGGCGATGCCTTTGATCGTTTTTTCATCGGCGTGCTTGATGACGGGCACGAACAAGGCGTCATCCGTCGCGACGGCGATCGAGATGTTGATGTCTTTGCGCTGAATGATCTTATCGCCCGCCCACGTCGAGTTCAGCTGTGGAAATTCTTTCAGCGCTTGGGCGACCGCCTTGACGAAGAAGGCGAAATACGTCAAATTGAAGCCTTCACGCCGCTTGAACTCGTCTTTGATGGCATCGCGGTAGGCGACAAGATCGGTGACGTCGACTTCGACCATCGTCCAAGCGTGCGGCGCTTCGTGTTTGCTGCGGAGCATGTTCGCCGCAATCGCCTTGCGCACCGGGGTGACCGGAATTTCGATGTCGCCCGCTCCGGCTTCGACGTTCGGGGCCGCTGGTTTGATCGGCGCTGCCTGCGGCGCGGTTGGCGCGGCCGCGGCAGACGGTTGAACGGTTGCGGCGGCTGTGGCCGGTTGTTCCGTTCTCGGTTCCGCTTTTGGCGCCGCTTGTTCCGCCGCCGGTGCCGCTCCCGCTTTCGGAATTTGTCCAGACTCAATGAGCTTCAGCAAATCTTTGCGCGTCACCCGCCCGCCAAGGCCGGTGCCTTCGACTTGTTCGAGGTCAATGCCGTGTTCCTGAGCCAAGCGGAGCACGGCCGGCGAATAGCGGCCGTTGTTTGCCCGGCCGGCCTTTTTCGGAGCGGCTGGCTTGGCGTTGTCTTCTGCTTTCGGCGCTTCATCCGCCGGCTTCGCTTCCGAAGCCGGTGCAGCGCCTTCGACTTCGATCGTGCAAATCGGCGCGCCGACTGGGAGCGTCTCCCCTTCTTTGGCGATCAGCTCGCGGATGACGCCGGCAAACGACGACGGAATTTCCGCGCTCACTTTATCGGTGATGACTTCAGCGATCGGGTCGTATTTGTTCACTTTGTCGCCCGGGGAAACGAGCCATTTGCTGATCGTGCCTTCCGTGACGCTTTCCCCGAGCTGAGGCATCGTCAATTGTTCGATGGCCACATCGATACCCTCCTATCTTGGCTGCAATGTCTTCGCCGCGGCGCCCCGGCCGCCTGCGGTTCGCCTCAAAACTTGAGAAGCTCCGCTGCGGACCGGGGTTCTCCGCTCCTCTACTGCTCCTACAATGAACCTCCCCCACTTATCGAAGTGGGGGTTTCCTGTTTCCCCTTCGGAGGTGGATGCATGATAGGCTGGTTGGCAGCCTATCTGCAGGCAACACCTGGCACCCGTCCCGTTGGGAGCCACAGGC
>NZ_SDLD01000003.1:0-97367 GCF_013096875.1 Geobacillus sp. DSP4a
ACTATATTATACTATATTTTACTGAATCTATCCTATTTTCAGCAAAATATAGTTAAGGCGATTCATCTCCCACTTACTCCGCTTCGCTTCGTTGAAGTGGGAGTCTTCTCGCCTAATTAAGATAAAAATGGCTGATCAAGGCAGTGCGTTTTCAATAAGAAAAAAGAAGACGATGCAAAGGAAGAAGAGGCTTTGCATCGTCTTTCACTGCATTACTGGCCTTGCAGAAAATATTTTTCAATATCATCCAACATCAAGTGGGCCGCAAGTACTCCGCCAGCCGTGTTCCAAATCGTGTCGCTCACTTTGTACACTTTGCCTTGTTTCGCGACGTTTAAGTTTTGAAAGAGCGGGTCGTTGATCCATTCTTTTTCGATTTCGCTTGCTTTGCCGTCGCCGGTTTCATATGTAAAGTAGAACAAGATATCGCCATCCATGGCTGGGATGCGTTCTTTCGTCACGCCGGTTTCCGCAAAGTCGTTTACGTTTTGCGATTCCGGGCGGGCGAAGCCGAGTTGGTCTAAAATGACGCCGGAGAACGAGTCTTTATGGTAAATGCGCACGTCGCCGGCCATAAAGCGGACGATCGATACTTTCATCTTCAGCTTATCGCCAAGTTTCGCTTTTAAGTCTTCGATGCGCTTGTCGTATTCAGCGATGACTTGCTTTCCTTTCTCTTCTTTGTTCACGGCTTTTGCATAGAGCATGAAGTTGTCTTTCCAGTTGCCGCGCAGCGTTTCTGAGAACACGGTCGGAGCGATTTGTTTCAGTTGCTCGTAAATTTTTTCATGGCGCATTTTGTTGCCGATGATCAAATCCGGTTTCAAGGCGGCGATCGCTTCCACGTTTGGCTCCGATTCGAGACCGAGCTCTTTGACGCCATCCATTTGGTCTTTAATGTGGTCGTACCACGGATCGCCCGTCCACGATTTGACCGCGCCGACCGGTTTCACGCCTAGCGCGAGCAGCGCTTCCGTTCCTTCGTTCGTTAAAATGACGACCCGTTTTGGCGTCCCTTTGATTTCTGTTGTTTCCATGGCGTGTTCGACCGTATAGCTTCCTTCAGATTTCGGTTCCTTGTTTTCTGCCGGCTCGGCCGTTTCTTCCTGTTTTCCGCCGCAGCCGGCAAGAAGAAGGAGAGAAAGGATGAAGGCGGACAGAAGAGTGAGATGTTTCCGTTTCACAGTGAAATCCCCCCTTATTGTTGATAATGAGTTTCATTTACGCTAATATCATAAATAACAGCGATAATCATTGTCAATAAAAAATGAAAAAATGAAAAAATCATGAGAATATCATAAAAAAAGATGGCGAAAAACATTGACGATGAGAGTCATTATCAAATAGACTTAACGTATAGATTATAGAATGAATGAAGCAAGGGAGATCGCGGGGGAATGTTCGCAACAAACCGTCAAAAAATGATTGGCCTCATCGGTTTGCTAATAGTGCTGCTTGCCGCCATGTGGATGAGCATCGTTTGTGGATATACCGACACGAGTTGGCGGCAGGCGGTGGCGGCTCTTATCGACAATAACGGATCGAACGCCCATTTAGTCGTGGCGACGGTTCGGCTGCCGCGAGCGTTGATTGCGGCAGCCGTTGGCGCAAGCCTAGCGATGGCCGGGGCGCTCATGCAAGCGCTGACGCGAAACCCGCTCGCTTCGCCAGGCATTTTTGGCATTAACGCCGGGGCCGGTTTTTTCATTGTTGTGATGGTCACCTTTTTTTCCATTTCTTCATTGCAAATGTTGTCATGGATCGCGTTTATTGGGGCGGCGGCCGCGGCGGCGATCGTGTTTGTGATCAGCGCCGCAGGGAAAGACGGGCTGACACCGCTGAAGATGACGCTTGCCGGCACGGCGGTCGCGGCTTTATTTGCCTCGCTGACGCAAGGAATGTTGGCGATGAACGAAAAGGCGCTCGAAGAAGTGCTCTTTTGGTTGGCTGGGTCAGTCGCTGGACGAAAGCTGGAGCTGTTGGCCGCCGTTTTTCCGTATTTGGCTGCCGCTTGGCTTGGGGCCATGTTGCTGGCGCGCCATGTCAACATCTTAATGATGGGAGACGATGTAGCGAAAGGACTCGGGCAGCGGACGAATGTGATCAAGGCTGCTGCCGCCCTGTTAGTCGTGCTGCTTGCTGGCGGTTCGGTCGCTGTGGCCGGCCCGATCGGCTTTGTCGGCATCATGGTGCCGCATATGGCGCGGGCGTTGGCCGGCGTTGACCACCGCTGGCTGCTTCCATACTGCGCCTTGCTCGGCGGAATTTTGCTTTTGGCTGCTGATATTGGGGCGCGTTACGTGCTCATGCCGCGCGAAGTGCCGGTCGGCATCGTCACGGCGTTGATCGGCGTTCCGTTTTTCGTCTACATTGCCCGCAGGGGGATCACCGCAAAATGAAAAAATACGTCACGGTTCGGATGGGAAACTATGTATCGTTTTTGTATGACAAAAAAGCTGCCGTCGTGATCACTGCGTTCGGGGCGGCGGCGATTCTGCTTTTTCTCGTCAGCATCGGCAGCGGGGAGATGCGCATTTCGCCGTTTGAAGCGGCCGCTGCGCTGCTCGGATACGGGGAGGAAATGCATCAGACGGTCATTTTGACGTTCCGCCTGCCGCGCGTGTTGGTTGCCTGGCTGGCCGGAATGGCGCTTGCGGCCGCGGGCGCGATTTTGCAAGGGATGGTGCGCAATCCGCTTGCTTCGCCGGATGTGCTCGGCATCACCGGCGGGGCGGCGGCCGCGGTCGTCGCTTTTTTGGCGCTGTTTAGCGATGAAAACAACTCCCTCACCGTCAGCATCCACTGGCTGCCGCTTGCCGCCTTTCTCGGCGCTGCGGCCGCTGCTTGGTTCGTGTATATGCTCGCGTGGAAAAACGGTCTCGCCCCGCTTCGGCTTGTGCTGATCGGCATTGGCATTTCCGCGCTCATGCAGGCAGTGACGACGCTGCTCATGATCGTCGGGCCGATTTACCGGGCGAGCCAGGCGAACGTTTGGATCACCGGCAGCGTATATGGCGCATCTTGGCAGCACGTTTCGCTCATGGCGCCATTGGTCATTGGGCTGCTCCTTATGGCCATGCTCGCAGCCCGACACGTCAATGTGCAGGAGTTAGGAGGCGAGCTGGCGGTTGGGCTTGGCAGTGCAGTCGAACGGCAGCGGCTCGGGCTTGTGCTGCTGAGCACCGCGCTCACCGGGGGGGCGGTGGCGTTTGCCGGCGGCATCGGGTTTGTCGGGCTGATGGCGCCGCATATGGCGCGCCGGCTTGTTGGTTCGGCGTTTGGTGCGCTGCTTCCGACGGCGGCGCTGTTAGGCGGCGTGCTCGTCATGGGGGCGGATCTCGCCGGGCGGATGCTTTTGGCGCCGACGGAAATCCCGGCCGGCGTATTTACGGCCGCACTTGGTGCGCCATATTTTATTTATTTGTTGTACCGAACCCGGAAACCATAAATGAAGGAGGGGGCAAACATGCACGCGCTGCAGGCGAAAGAATTGACATTGTCGTACGGGGATGCGCTCATTATCGATCGGTTGAACTTGACGATTCCAAAAGGGAAAATCACGGTGTTCATCGGCGCGAACGGCTGCGGCAAGTCGACGTTGCTGCGCGCCTTGGCTCGTCTGTTGAAGCCGGCAGGCGGCGCTGTCTTGCTTGATGGAAAAGAGATTGCCAAGCAGCCGACCAAGGAAATCGCCCGCCGTTTGGCCATTTTGCCGCAGTCGCCTGTGGCTCCGGAAGGATTGACGGTCCTTCAGCTCGTCAAGCAAGGGCGTTACCCATATCAAACGTGGCTCAAGCAATGGAGCGACGAAGATGAGCGCGCCGTTGCGCGCGCTTTGTCAGCAACAGGACTGACAGAGCTTGCCGAGCGGCCGGTTGATTCGCTGTCCGGCGGCCAGCGCCAGCGCGCATGGATTGCCATGACGCTGGCGCAAGAAACGGACATCATCTTGCTTGACGAGCCGACCACTTACTTAGATTTGGCGCATCAAATTGATATTTTGGATTTATTGTTCGAACTCAATGCAACAGAACAGCGGACGATCGTCATGGTGCTTCACGATTTAAATTTGGCGTGCCGCTATGCGCATCATCTCGTCGCCATTCGCAACAAAACGGTGTACGCCGAAGGGAAGCCGGAGGATGTCATTTCCCGCCAGCTCGTGAAAGATGTGTTCCAAATGGACTGTCAAATTACGTACGATCCGCTCTTTGGCACTCCGCTTTGCATTCCGTACGGCAAAGGGCGGCGCATCCTACAGAAAGAAGGCGTATCGTGATGAGGTTAAGTGAAGAAGAAGTGAAAGCGTTGGAAACGTACCGTTTTTCGAGCGAAGCTGCTGATGTCTCGTCATCGATGTTGTTGGCCCGGCTGCTGAATGATGACGGGCAGCTCGCGAAGTATGTGGCGCACGTCCGCGCCGAGATGGGGGCGGCAAACGACGCGGTTGCCGCTTCGATGCTCGTCAAGCGCCTAAGCTTTTTGGCGCCGATGGCCTTATACGCCATGTCGGTGTGGAACAAGCGGCTTGTGCTCGATCCTGAGCGAATTTGGCTTGATACGGACGGCGAAGGGGAAATGTGGATGCCGCGCTTTCGCCTTGCGCCGCCGGAAGCGGAGATGTGCGGCATTGAGCGCAGCGGTTGGCGCGAGCAGGCCGTTCGCGACGTGTTCGTCGGCTTGTTCGCTCCGCTCATCGTCCGGTTGCGGCGCCTGACGCGTGTATCGCCGCTCATCTTATGGGAAAATGTCGCGATTTATGTGTACTGGGTATATGAACGTTGGCTTGAGGATGAGTCGCTTGCCCCGGTCGCCGACCGGCTGCGCGATGATTTTTATTTCCTTGTTTATGACGCAGACGGCCGCCTGTTTGGCCAAAAAGACAATCCGCTCCGTCGCTTTTGGAAAGGCGCGAGCGGCATGCAGCGGACAACGTGCTGCCTATACGTGCAAACCAACGGGGGGACATGCTGCCAAACGTGCCCACTCAAAGCCCGCCAGCGGCAAACCGGGTGACCGGAAGGCCGCCGGTGGGCAGTTCCATATTTTTGACAAAATGTTTGCGAAATTTGTTGATTTTTGCCGTGATTTTCGTGAAAATGGAAGTGTGGACATCGCTTATTTTGGTGAAACGGCGAGGTAGCAATTGCATGGACAAATATACGGCCTTTTTCCATCACTTCACAGAAGCAGTGGTCATCTTGAATTTGCAAGGCGTGATCATTTACAACAATCCGGCTTTTGCCGGCTTGGCGCTGAGTGAAGAAGAACAGAGGACGCTGTCCGTCGAAGGACGGGCGTTGGTTGAACGGGTGAAACAGCGCCCGGCTGCCTTTCGCTGGGAGTTGCTTGACGGCTTATTGGTTGCGGGCGTGTCGCCGATCATCGGTGAAAACGGACAGACGGCCGCCGTCTTATGCGTTCTTCGCCGCCAAGCGGAGGAGAGCGGCCTGCAAGCGCGGCTTGCCGAAGCGGAACGGCGTCTGCAGCTGATTGTTGAGCATTCGAACGATTACGTGTTGATTTTTTCTCCCAATCGTGAGTTGTCATACATTCCGCCGTCATGGAAGCGAAAAACAAACAAGCGTCTTCCAGTGTCATACGAAGAGGTGCTGACATTTGTCCACCCTGATGACGCCCCGGTCGTGGCACAAAAATTGGCTGAGCTGTACGATACATACGAGACGCAATCCGCCGAATTTCGCAAGCAAGGCGAGAAAGGCGAATGGGTTTGGATGGAGGCGCAAGGGAAGGCGATCATCGATGAAGCGGGGACGCTCGATTGCGTCATTGTAACCGTGAAAAACATCAGCGAGCGGAAACGGTATGAAGAGAAGCTCCGTCAGCTTGCCTACTTCGATTCGCTTACCGGCATCGCCAACCGCAGCTATTTCGAGCGGCATATTCATGAGCTGATCGCGAGTCAGACGCCGTTTGCTCTTTGTTATTTGGATTTTGACAAATTCAAATGGATCAACGATCATTTTTCCCATCAAGCCGGCGATTACTTTTTGCGCGCGGCGGTCAAGCGCGTCGAGCGGGCGTTGCGTCCCGGCGACTTTTTTGCCCGCATCGGCGGTGATGAGTTTGTTCTCTTGCTGCCGAACATAACGAAAACAGAGATGACCGCCTTGGCGGAACAGCTTGTCAGTTCGTTTCACGAGCCGTTTTATTACGAAAAACAGCTGATTCAATCAACATTGTCGATCGGCATCGCTTTTTTCCCGAAAGACAGCGATCGGATCGAGCAAGTGATGAAATACGCCGATCAAGCGTTGTACGAAGTGAAAGAGCGGGGGCGGAACGGCTATGCCTTTTACCGGCCGACCGAGCATCGGCAGGCGGTGATTGAGCAAGATTTGCCGTTTGCTATTATGCGCGGGCAGTTGTATTTATGCTATCAGCCGAAAGTGCAACTTGCTAAAGGAAAGGCGATGGGGGTTGAGGCGCTTTTGCGCTGGCGTCATCCGTCGCTCGGTGAAATTCCGCCGCTCGATTTCATTCCGTTGGCGGAGGAAAGCGGGTTTATTTTTGAAATTACATTATGGGTGTTGGAACAGGCGTCCCGTCAAGTGAAAGAGTGGGAAAGAAAATCTCCGGGCCTCAAGCTCGCAGTCAACTTGTCGCCGTTTTTGCTCAATCGTCCGGAGCTCATCGAGCATGTGAAGCGCATTTTGCGGGAGACGGGGCTTTCGCCCGATCGTCTCATTTTGGAAGTGACCGAAAGCGGACTGATGGAAAACATCGAAACAGGGCAGCACATTTTAACCGAATTGCAACGTCTCGGTGTGCAGGCGGCGATCGATGACTTTGGAACCGGTTTTTCATCGTTGGCTTACATCCGCAATTTGCCGGTGTCGCTGTTGAAAATCGACCGCAGTTTTATTCAAGGCATTGCGGAAAATTCGAAAGATGCGACGATTGTCGATACGATCATTCATTTAGCCAAAAGTTTGGATATTGAAGTGTTGGCGGAGGGAGTCGAGACGGAGTCGCAAGTGGCGCTTCTTTCGCAAATGCATTGCGACTACGCGCAAGGATTTTATTTCAGCCGTTCGCTTGAAGCGGAAAAGCTGCAACAATGGCTAGAAGAACACAACCGCAACGCTTGCGGCGAACCGCCGGCGTAGCCGATCATTTCCGTTCATTCTTTTCCTCGTTTTGCCGCACACTAACATTGAGCATGGGCAAAGAGGAGGAAACGAAGATGGAATTTGTGCCAAGAAGCGTCGTGATCGACGAGTTTATCGACACGCTTGAGCCGATGATGGAAGCGTATGGCCTCGACCAAGTCGGCATTTTTGAAGAGCATGGTGAAGGCAATCGCTATTATATCGGTTATACGATCAACAAAGACGATGAGATGATCACCATTCACATGCCGTTTGTAAAAAACGAACGCGGTGAACTGGCGCTTGAGAAGCAGGAATGGACCGTTCGAAAAGATGGTCGGGAGAAAAAAGGATTTCATTCGCTGCAAGAGGCGATGAAAGAAATCATCCATTAACAAGCAGGCGGCCCAGCTCGGCCGCTTTTTTGGCTGACGGAAGGGGAGAGGAGCATGATTGCGGAACTCCGCATAGCAGATGAAAAAACGGCCGCTATGGTGCTGCGCCTGCAGCGGCGCGCGTATGCGATCGAGGCGCAGCTCATCGGCAGCACAGCGCTTCCGCCGCTTCACGATGCGATCGCTTCTCTGCAACGATGCGGCGAGCGCTTTTTTGGCTAGCTTGCCTGAGCAGGCGGTTGAATGATCGATAGATGAATAGAGAGGAGAAGCAAAGGAACACATGGGGACAACCTTGTATTTGACCAGACATGGGGAAACGAAGTGGAACGTCGAAAAGCGGATGCAAGGATGGCAAGACTCGCCGCTCACGGAAAAAGGGCGGCAAGACGCCATGCGGCTTGGAAAGCGGCTTGAAGCGGTGGAATTGGCCGCGATTTACACAAGCACAAGCGGCCGGGCGCTGGAAACGGCCGAGCTCGTCCGCGGCGGGCGGCTCATTCCGATCTATCAAGACGAGCGGCTGCGCGAGATTCGTCTTGGCGATTGGGAAGGCAAGACGCATGACGAGATCCGGGAAATGGATCCGATCGCGTTCGACCATTTTTGGAACGCCCCCCATCTGTACGCTCCAAGGCGAGGCGAGCGGTTTTGCGACGTGCAACAGCGGGCGCTTGAAGCGGTGCGGCGCATCATCGAGCGGCACGAGGGAGAAACGGTGTTAATCGTCACCCACGGCGTCGTGCTGAAAACGCTTATGGCGGCGTTCAAGGGCGCGCCGCTTGAGCAACTTTGGGCGCCGCCGTATATGTACGGCACGAGCGTGACGATTGTGGAGGTGAATGCGGACGTGTTTCGCCTGGTTGTGGAAGGCGATGTTTCCCATCTAGAAGAAGTCAAGGAAGTATAGATAGGGAAGAAGGATGGAGAATTGGAGGCGGCGCTGTTTCTTCGGTTCATCGCCATAATATGCGCTTGGCCAATCGGATCGGTTTCTTGCGCCATCATGCAACCTCATTCATGATTCAAGAAATGGATGAAAGCTATGAGTGGGTGCCTTCCAGTACAACGTTTGGTGAAGAACTGCTTTTTCTTATCAAGTCTAGTTGTCCAAAAAAACAGCCCCGTTTCCCTCGATCGGGAAGCGGGGCTGCGCCGTTTATACGAGCCCGAGCCATCTCGCCAGCTGTGCGGTCGTAAAGGTGACCGCAATGGCAATCGCTGTCGGCAAGGCAAAGGCGACGAACGTCCATTTTGCGCTTTTCGTTTCTTTGTAAATGTTGACGAGCGTCGTGCCGCATGGGTAGTGAAGCAGGGAAAACAGCATCATATTAAGGGCGGTGAGCCACGTCCAGCCGTGGTCGAGCAAAAGTTGTTTAAGAGAATGCAGACCATCGGCTTCGATGAGCGCCCCCGCGGATAAATAGCCCATCAGCAAAATCGGCACGACAATTTCATTGGCTGGCAAGCCTAAAATGAACGCCATCAAAATGTAGCCATCCAATCCCAATGCTTTGGCAAATGGGTCAAGCCAGTGGGCGAAAGCGGCCAGCGCGGTTGTGTCGCCGATATGAAGATTGGCGAGAATCCATGTGATTACGCCGGCTGGCGCCGCAACCGTTACCGCCCGTTTCAGCACATAGAGTGATTTGTCGAGGGTGGCCCGGATGATCGTCTCCATGATTTTCGGGCGTCGGTACGGCGGCAGCTCCAGCGTGTAATGGGTCGGAATGCCGCGCAAGGCCGTCTTGGATAAGACCCATGAAACGGTCAACGTGACGACGATGCCAAACAACACCATGGCGACGACCACACCCGCTGTCACGAACGTGTTCCATCCGCCTGTATAGCCGGTTGCCATAAATAAGGAGGAAAGCAGGATCAGCGTTGGCCAACGTCCATTGCAGGGGACGAAGTTGTTGGTCAAAATGGCCAGCATTCGTTCGCGCGGTGATTCGATAATGCGCGTCGACATGATGGCCGCCGCGTTGCAGCCGAAGCCCATGGCCATCGTCAGTGATTGTTTGCCATGCGCCCCCGCTTTTTTAAACAAGCGATCCATGTTAAAGGCGACACGCGGCAAGTAGCCATAATTTTCGAGCAACGCGAATACGGGAAAGAAAATCGCCATCGGCGGCAGCATCACGCTGACGACCCAAGCCGTGCCGCGGTATAGGCCAAGTACAATGAGGCCGTGCAACCAGTCGGGGGCGTGAATCGCTTGAAAGGCCATGGTGAGATACGTTTCGATCGTTCCGAACAAGCGGGCGAGCGAATCGGAAAAGACGTTGGCGCCGGCGATCGTCATGTAAAGGACAGCGGCGAGAAGCGCCAGCATAATGGGAAATCCCCACCGCTTCGACGTGACGATCCGGTCAATTTGTTCCGTTCGATCGCGTTTTGCGGCCGCTGTATGCGTGACACATTCTTGAGAAAGCGCAGCGGACGTTTGGAAAATGGCAGAAACGATCTGTTCACGCGTGTCAGCCGGTGCTAATGACTTGGCTTCGTTCATTAGCTGGTCAAACTGATTTGACAGATCCGCAGCAGGCATACGCGTTCCCCTCCTTGATCAATCGTTGCGGCGGTTGTTTCAGCGCTTGAAGCAGCGATGCATCACCGTCAAGGAGACGAAGAGCGATCCAGCGAGCAGGATGCGTGTCACCCATCAGTTCCTTGACAAGGGGCAAGAGCTTGGCAATGCCTCGTTCGATTTCCGGACTGTACCGGATGGAAAGCGGGGTGGTGTGAATGCGGCCATGCGCCATGGCATCCACCGCATCAAGCAGTGCATCGATTCCTTCCCGGTTGCGGGCCGAGATCGGCACGACCGGCACGCCGAGTTTGACGGCTAATTTTTTTGTATGGATATGAATGCCTTTCTTTTTCGCTTCATCCATCAAATTGATAGCGATAATGACGCGGTCGGTCATTTCCAATACTTGAAGCGCTAGATTCAAGTTGCGTTCTAATGCCGTCGCATCGACGACAACGACCGTGACGTCAGGACGTTGAAACAGAAGAAAATCGCGCGCCACCTCTTCATCGGCTGAATTGGAATAGAGCGAATACGTTCCCGGCAAGTCGACGATCCGGTACAATGCGCCGCGGTGGCGGCATTCTCCTTCAGCATGAGTGACCGTTTTCCCGGGCCAGTTGCCGGTATGTTGGCGCAGGCCCGTTAAGACATTGAACAACGTGCTTTTGCCGGTGTTCGGATTTCCCATTAAGGCAATCGTATACGTCATATCAGTCATGGTGGATCTTCTCCCCGTAAATATAGTCGCTTTCTTCTTTCCTTAATGCGATCGTCGTGCCACAAACGCGATAGGCGGTCGGGTCGCCAAGCGGGCTTCTTTGTCCCACCTTCACTTCCCCGCCGGGTACAAATCCCAAATCAAGCAACCGCCTTTTTAACATAGGATCAGGAACATCAACCTTTTCGATGCGAAATCGATCGCCCGGTTTCATATCGGAGAGGCAGCAGTGTTTTGCTTTTGTCATAAAAGTTTCCCTCCGGTTAATATTTTTTGTTAAGGACATTTTTTTGGATTAGACCAACTTTTGAATTTATCATATTCCAGTTGCCTCGCTGTTGTCAACAAATTCGTTTCATCTTTTTCTGACAGAGTTGTCGAACCAACAACTATTCAAAACAGTATGAAATCATGTTATCATATGAATAGTCTGAACAAATTATCGGCAGAAAGGCGGTGACGGCGTCCATTGACGCACGATGAAATGAAAGCGATTACGGAAGGGACGATTCTTTGGCAGCCGACGGAGGAACAAATCAAGAGCTCCAACCTTTATCGATATATGGAGTGGTTGAGAGAACAGAAAGGGCTCTCCTTCTCTTCGTACCGCGAGCTATGGACATGGTCAGTCGAGGAGCTTGAGTCATTTTGGGAAACGGTTTGGGAATATTGTGGTGTTCAGGCGGCAACGCCATATGAGTGCGTGCTGCGGGAGCGGAAGATGCCGGGGGCGGAATGGTTTCCAGGCGCTGCGCTCAACTATGCGAAACATATTTTCCGGCATGCGCGCGCCGACCGCCCGGCCATCATTTTCCGTTCAGAGCGCGTGCCGTACCGGGAAGTGTCCTGGCAGGAGCTCGGTGAAAAAACGGCGGCGATCGCCAAAGCATTGCGAGCGATGGGAGTGAAGCGCGGCGATCGCGTCGTCGCGTATATGCCGAATATCCCCGAGACAGTGATGGCGTTTTTGGCGTGCGCCTCGATCGGCGCCATTTGGTCCAGTTGCTCGCCGGATTTTGGCGCCGGCAGCGTCATTGACCGGTTCGCGCAAATCGAGCCGACCGTGTTGTTTGCGGTCGACGGCTGCCAATACAACGGCAAAGAATTTGACAAAATGCCGGTCGTATCCGAATTGCGCGCCAAATTGCCGTCATTGAAAAAGACGGTGCTGCTTCCGTATTGGCGAGGGCAGATGGAAGCACCGGATGAGGGCGTCGTGCTGTGGGATGATGTCGTGGCGGACAAGGCGGAGCTCGTCTATGAAGGCGTTCCGTTTCGTCATCCGCTTTGGATTTTGTATTCCTCGGGAACGACCGGCTTGCCGAAGCCGATTGTCCAGGGGCATGGCGGCATTTTGCTTGAGCATTTAAAAGCGCTCACGATTTCCGAAAACTTGACGAAAGACAGCACGTTTTTCTGGTTTACGACGACTGGATGGATGATGTGGAACTTTTTGATCGGCGGGTTGCTGGCCGGGTCGACCATCGTGCTTTATGACGGCAGCCCGACGTATCCAGATGGCAACGTCTTATGGGATCTTGCCGAGAAAGCAGGCATCACCCATTTCGGCACGAGCGCGGCGTTTATCAACATCTGCATGAAGCTCGGCTTGAAGCCGAAAGAGCAATATGATTTATCGAAGCTCAAAGCCGTGCTCTCGACCGGCTCGCCGCTGACGGTCGAAGGGTTCGCTTGGGTGTATGAAAATGTCAAGGACGATATTTGCCTCGCGTCATGCAGCGGGGGAACGGACGTGTGCACCGCGTTTGTCGTCGGCTCCCCCATTTTGCCGGTGCGCGCCGGCGTCCTCTCGTGCCGCGCGTTGGGCGCGGATGTGCAGGCGTTTGACGAAAACGGCCGGCCGCTTGTCAATGAAGTCGGTGAACTTGTCATCACGAAGCCGATGCCGTCGATGCCGCTCTTTTTCTGGAACGATCCAGACGGCGAACGGTATCGGAACAGCTATTTTGACACGTACCCGGGCGTCTGGAAGCACGGCGACTGGATTAAAATTGACGAACAAGGGGGATGTGTCATTTACGGACGCTCCGACTCGACGATCAACCGTGCCGGCATCCGCATGGGCACGAGCGAAATTTACCGTGCGGTCGAAGCGGTCGACGGGGTGCTCGAGAGTCTTGTGGTTGACTTGGAAATGATGGGCAAGCAGTCGTTTATGCCGCTGTTTGTCGTCCTCAAGCCGGGCGCGGTGCTCGATGACGAGCTGAAAGAGCGCATCCGCCAATCGATTCGGCAGCACGTCTCGCCGCGCTTTGTTCCAGATGAAATTTACGAGGTGAAGCAAATTCCGAAAACGCTAAACGGCAAGAAAATGGAGATTCCGATCCGCAAGCTGCTCCTTGGCTTCCCGCTCGAAAAGGCGGTCAACCCAGGCTCGATGGCCAATCCGGAGGCGCTCGACTTTTTCCGCGAGCTGGCGAAGACGCTGGCGGCAAAGACGCAGACAAGCTGAAATGCGAAAGGTTGTTATTAAGTGACGATGCTTAATAACAACCTTTCTATGTATTAGTGAATTATAAATAGAGGAGTCGGGGGCATGGAAGAAAGCAAGCGGACTAGGCCAGTTTGGAAATCCATCGGTGATTGAGGAGCGGACGACGGTGAAAGAGATGTTGGGGCGATGAGACGAGACGGTGTCCGTTTTCATGATGAGAAAGTCCGGAAGATCTGTTTAGGAGAACCTTCCGGGCTTCATTTGCGGCGACGATGATTCGGAGTTTTAGTATGACGTAAGCAGGGGGATGTTGTTTGATGATGGCTATGTTCACACAGGATATGGAACAAGCGTTAAACGTCGAAGAGATCAACGAAATGGAGCGGACTGACGTCTAGTACATATTGAGCGCCGTCTTAACCCGCTTGATCTCCTTTTTGTTTTCGAACAGTTCCTCAACTAGAATTTTTTGGCCGTTGGCGACATCAGTGAGCCGTTTGTCCATATCTGCCACTTGCTGGCTTAATTGGTTGAGTTGTTCATTCGTTTGTTGCACTTGTTTGGCGAGCTGGTCGACGTGCTCATGAGTTTGCTGTACTTGGTGGTTCAGCTGCTGCACTTGGCTGTTAAGGTGTTGCACCTGTTGGCCCAGTTGCTGCACTTGCTCGTTTGTTTGTTGCACCTGTTGACCGAGCTGTTGCACTTGCTCGTTTGTTTGTTGCACCTGTTGGCCCAGTTGTTGCACTTGTCCGTTCGTTTGTTGCAGCTGCTCGGCAAGTTCTTTAATGGCTTGCCAAATCATTTCATTTGTAATATCCCCCATTCGACAATCTCCTTTCTCGTTCGATTCTCTCTCTATTATACATGACGAAAGATGGGAACGATAGAGAAAAGATGGCGAAATGTTTTTCTTTGCGGCGCGCCCCCTCGATGTGATATAACAAAAGAATGTCAACAGTACACTATTGGAGGATGGGCACTGTGATCCGTGTCAGCCATTTGCATAAATCGTTCCGCGTCCATCGCCGCGATGCGGGATGGCTTGAGGCGGTGCGTCATTTATGGCGGCGCGACTATCGCGTCATTGAGGCGGTGAAGGACGTTTCGTTTACGATTGAGAAAGGGGAAATCGTCGGCTTTTTAGGGCCAAACGGGGCGGGGAAAACGACGACGATGAAAATGTTGGCCGGCCTCTTGCATCCGACGTCAGGGGAGATCACGGTCGGCGGGTTTGTGCCGTTTGAGCAAAAGCCGGAGTTTAAAAAAATGATGAGCTTGGTGATGGGGCAAAAAAGCCAGCTCATTTGGGACATTCCGCCAATGGAGACGTTTTTGGTCAATAAAGCGATTTATGACATCGACGATCGGTCGTTCCGCCAAACGCTCGAGGAATTGACGGAACTGCTCGACTTGGCGCCGCTGTTGGACAAGCCGACGCGCAGTCTGTCGCTCGGGCAGCGGATGCGCTGCGAGCTAGCGGCCGCGCTGTTGCATCGGCCGCACGTGTTGTTTTTGGACGAACCGACGATCGGGCTGGACGTTCATACACAAGAAAACGTGCGCCGTTTTATCGTGGACTACAATCGCGAGCATGAGACGACGATTTTGTTGACGTCGCACTATATGGGCGATGTCGCCGCGCTTTGCGACCGGGTGATGATCATCAACTACGGGCGGTTGATTTACGACGGAGAGCTTACGGTGCTGACGGAGAAGCTGGCGCCGTACAAACGGCTTGAGGTTCGGTTTTCGCGGCTGCCGGATATCGATTGGAATGAGTATGGCGAAGTGGCCGAAATTGAAGAAGGGACGGTTGTGCTCCGGGTGGCGCGCGGGACGGCGGCGGAGACGGCGGCGCGGTTGTTGGAGCGGTTTGACGTCCGCGATATCAACATCGAAGATCCGCCGCTTGAAGAAGTGATTGCGCGCGCGTTTTGGGAGGAGCACGTATGATTCGCAAATATATCGCCCTGCTGCGGATGAAATACATCGAAATGCTCGCGTATCGCTTGGCGACGTTCGTCTGGATGACGGGCGCCATCACCCAGCCGCTCATTACGATGTTTGTCTGGATGAACATTCATCCGGAAGAGAGCGAGTCGTTTCTGTTCTATTTTATGGCGGTCATTTTTGTCGAGCGGATGACGAGCGCGTGGGACGTGTGGGAGTTGGACCGTGAAATTCGCGAAGGGACGTTTTCGAACTTGTTGCTTAGGCCGCTTCATCCGATCCATTGGGCGATTGCGGAAAACATCGTGTACAAATGGCTGTTTGCCGTCATTTTAGTGCCGGTTTGGCTGGCGGGGGCGGTGTTTTGGCCTGCGCTTCGCCCGCACATGACGGCAGGGCAAGCGGTGCTGTTTTTGGCGGCGGTCGTATTGGGTGCGGCGCTTCGGTTTTTGTTGAGCTACTCGTGCGGGCTGCTCGCGTTTTGGGTCACAAAGGTGGCGGCGGTGTACGGCGTGATCGATGTCATTTCGTTGTTTTTATCGGGCAGAATTGCGCCGCTTGAAATGCTGCCGCCGGCGCTTCGCGAATGGAGCGAATGGCTGCCGTTCCGCTATATGATCAGTTTTCCGATTGAAATCGCCACCGGGGCGGCGGATGGAGGAGAGTTGGCGCGCGGCTTTGCGGTGGCGGCCGGGTGGATGGCCGTGTTTGTCGCGGGGGTGCAGTGGCTTTGGAAAGCAGGAATGCGAAAAAACCAGGCGGTAGGTGGGTGAATATGCGGCGGTATGGGCGGGTGTTCCGCGAGTTTTTCCGTGCTTGTTTGGTTGAGGAATTGGAATATCGAAGCGAATTTTTCGGCAATTTCATCGCCAGCTTTTTTGGCCTCGGCATCGCCCTGCTTACGATCCATATCTTTTTTTATCAGACGGACCGGTTAGGCGGCTGGACGTATGGGGAAGTGCTTGTGCTGCTCGGCGTTTTTAATACGCTGCGCGGATTCATTGACTTTGCGCTCCGCCCGAACATGCCGCGTTTGCTTGAGCATGTCCGGCGCGGCACGCTCGATTATATTTTGACGAAACCGGTCGACAGCATGTTTTACGTCAGCTTCCGCCACCTTGTCTTTTGGCGGTTGATCGATGTAGCGCTTGGCCTCGGCGTCATCGGCTACGGCTTGTATGTCGAACGCTACGTACCGTCGGCGGCGGACGTCTTGATGTTTTTCGTCGTGATGACCGCGTCACTCTTGCTTATTTATTCGTTATGGATGATGCTCATGACGACGTCGTTTTGGGTGGTGCGCATTGATGATTTGTCGTTTATTTTCGATTCGTTTTTTGATACGGCCCGCTTCCCGGGCAGCATGTACCGCGGCGCGGTGCGCTTCGTGATTACGTACGTTCTGCCGGCGGTGTTGATCACCAATACGCCGGCTTTGGCGCTGCTTGGGAAATGGAGCATGGCGGCGGTGCTGGCGGCTTTGGCTGTGGCTATGCTCTTTTTATGGGCTTCCCGCCGCTTTTGGCGGTTTGCCTTGCGCTTTTATACGGGAGCGGGCGGGTGAGAGGAAAAGCCTTCTTAGACGAGGGCTTTTTTTCTTTGGTCAATCACTGTTTCGCCTGCATCTCGACAGTGGTCGGTCAGCGGGGGTGACGAGCGGCGCATCGTTCGTGGCCGGCTTGTGCAGATGGTTTGAGACGTGTTAGGTTGCGCATGAACTTAGAAGGCTCGTAAAAAAGCGGCCGTTTTTGCCGGACTCGTTGCTTTTGGCTGAAGGGGAAGCGTTGTTTGGGCAAAATGTTCATCCTATAATGGAAGGCCGTACTCCCGCTTCTTTGTATTCCTGCTCGTTGACTTTTACGTCAACGTCAATTAAAATAAAATTCAGAATATTGTGGCGGAACCGGTTGTTTGGGTGATGATTCCGCTTCTCTTTTTGGTGCTAGTTGTATCGAAAGTGATCCCTGTATCCGTCCTTCGCGTTTGGTATGATATGAAAACGACATTGGCTGCTTCGTTTTTGCTTGTGTCGACGCTGTCGCTTGTGATTGCAGCGGCGGCCATCGCCAAACGGATTGGGATGATCGATGAGACGATGGAAGGGGCGCTTATTTTAGTTGCGGTGCTTTCAAGTATTGTTGCGCCGATTTTGTTTAAAAAGCTGTTTGTTCGAGTAAAGGACGAACGGAAGAAGACGGTGTCGTTCATCGGTGTCAACCAGTTTACATTGGGAGCGGCTCGGGAGCTTGATGTGGATCAGTACAATGTGCGATTGTTTCATATTCAACGGGAAAATATAGAGCGGGCTGGGACGGATGTTGTTTTTCCCGTTGTGGAAGTTCCTGATTATATGAAAGAAACATTGGAAAAACACGATGCTTTTGCCGTCGATATTGTTGTTGCGTGGACTGGAAATGAACAAGTCAACGCGGAAGTTGCTTTGGCAGCGAAAGAGAAGGGGGTTCAGCGCGTTTTGGCGTTGGCTGAAAGTTCGCGGGAAATTCATCGGCTGGATGAAGCCGGTGTTGAAGTACTGTCCGTGCTTCGCTCATCGATTTCGATGCTGCGGGCTTCGATCGAATCGCCAAGGGTGGCTAAAATGATGGTGAATAAAGATACGGCGTTGCATGAAGTGATGATGAACACCCCTGCTTATCATGGTGTGATGCTTCGCCAGTTTCCGTTCATGGGTGACTGCATTATCGTCCGCATTTTTCGCGAAAATGAGTCAATTGTTCCCCATGGAGATACTGCGCTGCAAATGGGTGACCGTCTTATTGTTACTGGTTCGAATGAATATGTGGAACAGTTGCGCCACTGGCTTGAATAAATGAGGCAATAAGAGGTTGGTCGAGACTATGAGTATACTTAGAGAAAGGGGAGGGCGATGGAATTAGACCGAAAACCGATTGCATCCGTCCGCCGCATATGGCTTCCATTGTCCATGGCCATTGTGTTGCTCGGGACATTGGTTTGCATTGGGCTGTCTGTTTACGTCGGTTGGCAACTAACGCATAAGCCGCGCGCGCCGATTGTCGTCACGCCGAACGACTACGGCATGGCGTATGAACGGGCGACGTTTACAAGCAAAGATGGAAAAACGGCGCTTAAAGGTTGGATTATTCCGCCAAAAGGAACGGCGAAAATGACGGTCATTTTTGCCCATGGATACGGCAACAACCGCGTCCAAGAAAATGTGCCGTTTTTGCCGCTCGCCAAGCGGCTTGTTGACGACGGATACCGCGTCATCTTGTTCGACTTTCGCGCGAGCGGCGAGTCGGAAGGCGATATGATTACGATCGGCGTCAAAGAGAAAGACGATCTGCTTGGCGTCATTGATTACGCGAAAAAGCACTTCGATGAGCCCATTGCCCTGTATGGTGTTTCAATGGGGGCGGCGACATCGATTTTGGCGGCGGCAGAGGACCAGGATGTGCGCGGGGTGATTGCCGACAGCCCGTTCAGCGACCTCGAATCGTATTTGCGAGCCAATATGCCGGTATGGACGCATCTGCCGAACGTGCCGTTTACGTATTTGATTTTGGCGATCGTTCCGGCGCTGGCCGATTTGGATTTGGGCGTGTCTTCGCCCATCCATGCGGTCGATCGTGTCGCGCCGAGGCCGATTTTGTTCATTCACAGCAAAGACGACCGTTCGATTCCGTATGAAGAAAGCGTAAAACTGTACAAAACCCATCCGGATGTGTTTCAGCTATGGCTGACGGACAAAGCGGATCATGTGAAAAGTTTTTCTCTCTACAGCGATGAGTATGTAGAACGGGTGTTGGTGTTTTTGCGCTCATTGGAAAAGACTGCTTCCTAGAGACGGCTGCGATTCGTGTTCGGCCGCTTTTTGTATTATACTTGATGCAAGTTTTGATGACAGCGAGTATTTGAAATCGTTGTTGTTGCCGTATCCGAGCGAACTAATGCGAATGTACGAAGTGTCGCCGCTTGTCAACTCGCCGAAACATGATGTGAGCGCTTGCATCGAGCCGGTTCACAGCCGATGAATGGGGGAATCGAATGCACCCGATCATTTTGTTTGACGGCGACTGTTTGTTTTGCCATGCGAGTGTATATTGGATCGCCGCCCGCGACCGAAAGGCGGTGTTTCGCTTTGCCGCACAACAGAGCGCTGTCGGGCGGACATTGTTGGAAACGATGAGCGCGCCGGGAGGGGACACGGTCGTCCTCATCGAAGACGGCTGCTATTATGTCAAGTCGGATGCCGTGTTGCGCATCGGACGACATCTGGCTTGGCCGTGGAATTGGCTGGCAGCCGTCGGGTTTCTCGTTCCGCGGCTGTTGCGCGATCATATGTATGATCAGATTGCGAAACGTCGGCATCGTCTCGCACCGAAGCACGATCATTGCCAGTTGCCGCCGCCTGAACTGCGGGCTCGTTTTCTTGATGAATTGCCGCGGTAAAGAAGGAAAATATGTTTGTTTGTCGTATTGAAAAGAGAAAGAAATAAGGGAGGGGAAATGGCATGGCGAACGAAACAAAACGGTGGCTCGAACAATGCACGGCTGCGGCGCTTGAGCAGTTCGCCGATGATTTGGCAGTCGAAGCAGAACAAAGCGAGGAAGAAGCCCGCCGTCGATTTTACGAAGGCATGGCAGTAGCAGCCAAGCTCGTGGCATTGCGGTGGGAGGGAAAATGCGCGTACATCGACGACGATTTGGTCGACAATGTGTATGAAGCGATTGCCGTCTTTTCTCTTGAAAAGCTGGAGGAAGAGTTGACGGGTGAAACGCAAACCGATTCCAACGAGCGCTGTTCGTTTTGTCTTAAAGAAAAGCCAAGGCTGGCCAAAGGTCCGCTGGCGGCCATTTGCGACGATTGCCTGCAGTTTGGGCTGCAAGTGATCACCATGCAATCATGACGGAGGCGGCGGTCATCGCGAAGGCGATGGCCGCCGTTTTTCCGCATAGAAGATAAGCGGGCCGGACAGAGCGAGGAGTGTGATGACAAAAGCGATGACACCGCTCCAATGGAAATGCGTCCAGACATAGCCGCCGGCTGTTCCGGCAAGGCTTGACCCTAAATAATAGATAAAGAAGATACAAGGAAGACGCCTGCGCCTTATAGACGTGCGCCTGTTCGCCGATCCAGGCGCTGGCGATGGAGTGGCCGCCGAAAAAGCCAAACGTAAACAGCGCCAAACCGGCTATTTTCACGAGCACGGGTGGTATTCTTTTGCGAAGTTTCCTGGTAAAATTGTACAATTTATATGTATGGGAAGAACAATCGAAAGGGGCAACGTATATGATTCCGATCGTAACGGCTGAGGAAATGTACGCCATTGACCGGGAAGTGGCAGAACGGATCGGCATCAGCGCTGACTCGTTGATGGAAAACGCCGGACAGGCGCTGTTTTGGGCGCTGAAGAAGCGGATTCCGCCCGCTGCCAAGGTGGCGGTGCTCGCGGGCACGGGCAACAACGGCGGCGATGGGTTCGTCATCGCGCGCATGTTGAAAAGTTATGGCTATGAAACCGATGTCTGGCTCGTTCCGCCAAAGGAAAAGGTGAAAGGGGCGGCGCGCACGGCGCTTGAGGTGTACGAGCGGTCCGGTTATGCATGGATCGCTTATGAAGGAAAAGAGCGGGAGTTGGCGGCGCTCTTGCCGCATTATGACATCATCATTGACGCCTTGCTTGGCATCGGCGTCAAAGGGGACGTACGTCCGCCATATAAGGAAATCATCGAGCAAGTGAACCGTTCGCCGGCGGTCGTTTATGCGATTGACGTGCCGAGCGGGGTGCCGGCGGACGGTGGGGAAGCCGGCATGGCGGTCCGCGCTGATGCGACACTGACGGTGCAATGCCCGAAACTTGGGGCGTACACGTTCCCGGCGGCCGATTATTACGGAGAGCTCACCGTCGTGGATATCGGCATTCCGCCGGCGGCGGTGCAGGCGAAGGCGGCTGCTCGGTTTTTGTGGGAAAAGAGCGATGTGGTGCGGACGATGCCGAAGCGAACACGGTCATCGCATAAAGGAACGTACGGCAAGCTGCTCATTGTCGGCGGGTCCAAGGCGATGGCCGGCGCGGTGACACTTGCCGCGAAGGCGGCGCTTCGCAGCGGGGCGGGGCTGGTGACGATCGCCGTTCCGGAAGCGATGTATGAGGCGGTCGCCAACCGCGTGCCGGAGGCGATGTGTCGATTATGGCCGGCCGAGGGCGGCGCGTTTGCCGGCGCGGCCGATTGGGACGGGCTTGAGATCGATGCGATCGCGGTCGGCCCAGGGATGGGCCGGACGGAAGGGGTTCGCCGCTTGGTCAATGAGCTTGTGCGCCAGCCGGTGCCGCTTGTCATCGACGCCGATGCCTTGTTTTTTTGGGGCGACTACGCCGAGCTGGTGCGCGAACGGAGCGCGCCGACGGTGATCACGCCGCATCCGGGGGAAATGGCGCGCCTCCTTCGCCGCCCGGTCAGCGAGGTGGAACGCGACCGCTTTGGCGTGTCGAAGCGGCTGGCGATGGAATATGGCGTCTATGTCGTGTTGAAAGGGCCGTATACGATTGTGACGGCGCCGGACGGGGCGCAATATGTAAACGCGACCGGCAATCCGGCCTTGGCGAAAGGCGGGAGCGGCGACGTGTTGACGGGCATCGTGGCGGCGTTTTTGCTGCAGCACGAGGCGGTGCAGCCGGCGGTGAGCAATGCGGCGTTCGTGCATGGAAAGGCTGCTGATTGGCTTGTTCAACACGGTCATTCGCCTTGGGATGTATTGGCGTCGGACGTTGTGGAGGCCTTGCCGGCTGTGCTCGCTTCGCTGGCGTGATCAACCGGTCCATTGAAAGGGACAATGGGGGATGAACACGATTCCTGCCGGTTTGCGATGACCGGCTGGCGTATGGGCTGTGTCAACTACCCCCACTTAGCTAACGCTTGAAGTGGGGGCTTGCAACTCTCCAGAAGTACAAGCGGACTTCGTCCTCCTTCCTTGACTTGGGGTTGCATCAGGGCAGGTTGACAACTACCCAACGACGCAGGTCATGCCTGCATCGTTACCGATTCTCTCGGTGTGTCTGTTGGCAGTACTTGGCTTCCACACACAACAGACGGATCTACGCTCGATGTTTTACGGTTACAACGTTTCCTGTAACCAACTCCATACATCGAGTAGCCGTGATTGGAGTGCCTTTATTAAACGGTTTTCTCCACGCCTTTATTCTATCATACACAAAAGAAAAGGGGAACGCGCATTCCTCTCCCACTTACTCCCTTTGGTCGTTGAAGTGGGAGTCTCCTGCGCGAAATAGGATGAAATAGCCCCTTACACCGCCGGCATTCGCGAATTCTCGATCCCATTTTCAACGCTGAAGCCGTATTTGCGCCTGCGGCTCTGAACCTCCCGATGGCTAAAGCCACGGGGTTCTTGTGTACTATAGAGCTTCTTCCATACCTTCGCATGGATACTGACTCTACTTCCACAAGACTTTCATGGGCAAACACCTTACTGGTGCTTATCGCCCTGTGCGCCCGATTCAAGACGCTTTTTATCATTTAAATTCCCATGCTACTTACGACATATGGCTGAAGACGAAGTCGTTTGATTTCTTCATCATGCAGTCGAATAAATTGATCCCATCTCTCTAAACATTTGTTCCTATCTATTTCTTTTCGATTGTTTTTCACGTTCATGATTAAAAATGCGCTGTATAAATCTCGTTGTACTTTGTGTCCGTCTACTTCATGCCATCGTTGAGAAAGTGTTTTCTTGTTGTACTCATCGTTTTGATGGTCGTATTGACTTGCCTTGACGCTAAATGTGTCGATGTATTGAAGGGAATAGCCTTCATATTGCAGTTTTTGATTTAGTATGTTCAAAAACAAACTTGGCGCACGATTCGCAATGCTTTTCCCAAATCGTTTTTTCTTTTTGTATTTTCCGTTGGCATCGACTTTTGTTTCTTTTGCCTTTGCTTGAAGTGCTCTGAAATTCATTTTTTCTACTTGGATATGATGGCCTAATGTGATGATCCAATTAGCAAGCCGTTGATGATCTTGTTTACGTTTTTCAGCCATCTTTCTTTGCAACTCGGCTAGTTGTTGACGAGTTTTTAGATAATTTTTACTCCAAACCCATTTTTCCTTGTTGTCTTTTTTTATTGTTCCATCTTCATTGTATTTGTGTGGATTATTCGCCCGTCTTTGACGATCCAATTTTCGTTGAAGAACTCGCTTTTGCTTTTCTATGTTTTCGATGCTCGGCGCAAGAACGAACAACTTGACATTATTCATTGAACAAATAGCGATGGTTTGTGTTCCTATGTCGATGCCAACATCGCCTTGCCCTATTGGATGTTTTACTTCTCCTGTTTGACGGTTTATTTTCTTTGGCGGCACACCTTCAAGGGTGAGTTGGAGAAAATACTTGATTTTCCCCCTAATCCGTCTACGAACGATGCGACAATATTTTATACGGTCTTGTAGAGCCGTATGTGCATATATATCGTTTGAGCGAATTATAACAGGAATAGATAAACCATTCCAAAGCAAATGTTTGTTTTTGAAACGGATGCCTGTGCTATTTGTTTTTCCTTCTAATGAATCCATATCGTTGTATTTTTTAAAAGACACTTTTTTGGCATTGCCAAAGATTAGTTTTTCCATTGCCATACATGCTCTCGTAGCGATTTTTTGTGCGGTGTGTGAGTCGATGTGTTTCTTGAAATGGTGTTGCATTGGCTTAACAAAATCGTGCATAGCGTATTCATTGATTCCGTACTGCCGATATAACTCATTTAGCAAGTTGTTTCTTTCTTTTGATTTTGGTTGTTGGATTAGATGACGATACTGCTTATCGTGTTGTAGTTTTTTATACCGTTTCAGCAATTCGCCCAAACAAGCGTTGTATATTTTTCTGCCAATTTCAAAACGTTTCTCTAATATGTGCGCTTGCCATAATTCTGTTTTGAGTTTCAACGTCAGCACGTAGCTTTTGGTTTTTGTTTTCGCCAATGACACCACTTCCTTTATATTCCTTTATACGTTCTTTTGGTTTTCGATGTACTGTTTAACCGCTTCTTCTGAAATATGACCAATTGTGCAACAAAAATAACTTCGTGTCCATAGCGACGGTAGTCTGCTTTTTAACGAAGGATATTTTTCTCTTAGTATTCGACTACTTTTTCCTTTAAATGCTTGTATTAATTTATGGATATGCTGTCGTGGATCAAAAGAAATAAACATATGAACATGATCTGGCATAATTTCTAACGCTTTAATTTCAACATCATTTTCTTTCGCTACTTCATACAAAATCTCTTTTAAATCTTTTTCAATATCTCCAACTAATACTTTACGTCTATATTTTGGACAAAATATAACATGATATTGATTTAAATAAACAATTCCATTTTTATGAGTATACTTATCATTAGACATTAGATAAACACCTCCTATCTAATATTTATTATACAAAAATTATACAAAATATTAGATAGGAGTCAATTATCTAATATTTTTTGTTTCGTTTCATCCCAACGACTAAAGTCGTGGGCTTTCACGAAACGCATCCTGTAATTATTGGTTTATCAGCCGACATTCAGCTTCCGCTGATCGCTGGGCTGCGACCTTTACGCGTTTGAAGCGAGAGTCTTCTTTCGAAACGATGATCAACGTTGCGGAAAGGCGGAAGCTCCATTTTTGTACAAATAGGGATATCGTGAATGTAGAAATAAAAGAAGGGAGATGGGAATCGTGCCGCGATTCGTTTGGCTTGAAACGGAGGAAGAAGTGAGAAGCGCCTTTCCGGTGATGCGTGAGCTGCGCACCCATTTGGATGAGGAAACCTACACGGCGCTCGTGCGAGAAGCGCAAGAACAAGAAGGGTATCAGCTTGTGGCGTTATATGATCAGGACAAAATGGTTGCCGTTGTCGGATTCATGCCGATGATCACGCTCTATAACGGCCGTTTTATTTGGGTTTGCGATTTGGTCACGACATCAGCCGAACGTTCGAAAGGGTATGGAAAAGCGTTGCTGTCGCATGTGCACGAATGGGCGAGGGAGCACGGCTACGGGATTGTCTCGCTGTCATCCGGCCTGCAGCGGGTTGACGCCCATCGCTTCTATGAGGAAAAAATGGAATATGCAAAAGTCAGTTATGTGTTTTCAAAACGCTTATCGATTTGAATCCGACGGCGTCCGTTCAGCGGGCGCTTTTCATTTTGTGGTAGAAAGTTGTTCCACTTTTCATTATAATAAAAAATATATAACTCGTATTTTGGAATTAATATTCTGATATTCGGAATTGAGGGGCAATGATGAATAAAACGGTCTTAAAAACAAAAGAACTGCTTGATTTGTTTCTCGACTGCGAACGGTTGACGCTGCCGGAAATGGTCGAACGGCTTCAGATGCCGAAAACATCGGTATACCGGATGGCGCAGTCGCTTGTCGCGCTTGGCTTTTTGCAAAAGCGGGGCGATCACTATGAACTCGGTTTGGCATTGTTGACGTTTGGGTCGCTCGTTGCCGAGCGGCTCGATATTCGCCGGGTGGCGCTGCCGGTGATGGAGCGGCTGAAAGAAGCGACGAACGAAGCGGTGAATCTTGTCATCCGCGACGGTGATGAGGCGCTCTATATTGAAAAAGTCGAGACGTCCGAGCCGGTGCGCGTCTATACGAAAGTCGGCCGGCGCGCGCCGCTGTACGCCGGCGCGTGCCCGCGCGCTTTGCTGGCCTTTATGGACGAAAAAGAGCAAGCACGCTATTTGGAACGAACAAAACTTGTCAAAATCGCCAAAAATACCGTAACGGACAAGCAGGCGTTGCGTCGGCAGTTGGAAGAAGATCGGAAACGGGGCTATACGGTCAGCTATTCTGAGCTAGAAAACTATTCGGCGGCTGTGGCTGTGCCGATTTTTAACCATGAAGGCGCGGCCATCGCCGGGCTGAGTGTCGCCGGCCTGGAACAGCGTTTTTTGCCGGATGATGTGGCGCGCATCGTTCCGTTGCTTCGGCAGGCGGCGATGGAGATTTCACGTGAACTTGGTTTTCAAGGAAAGGGATGGAAATGAACTATACGCTGTTTCCGTTATGTGAATATGCAGTGACCGTCCGGTTTGCCGATTATATCGATGAGACCGTAAATGATATCGTTCATGAGACAGCGGTTCGCCTAAAGAGAGAACGAAAAGAAGGGGTCAACGAAATTGTGCCGGCGTTTTCATCGCTTACCGTGTATTACGACCCGCTGGCGATTGGTTATGCGGACGTATGCCGGTGGCTGCGCGAAAAGGTCGAGTCGTCTGGACAGACGGACCGGCCTTTGGCGCGAACGGTTGTTATTCCTGTCTGCTATGGCGGTGAATTTGGGCCGGACTTACCAGAGGTCGCCCGCTTTCACGGGATATCGGAAGATGAGGTGGTTACGCTTCATTCGGCCGGCCGCTACCGTGTCTATATGATCGGGTTTTCGCCCGGGTTTGCGTATTTGGGGGGCTTGTCGCCGCGTTTGTCCACACCGAGGCGGGCGGTGCCGCGCACAAAAGTGCCCGCCGGTTCGGTCGGCATCGCCGGCGGGCAGACGGGCGTCTATCCGCTGGCGACGCCGGGCGGCTGGCAGCTGATCGGCCGGACGCCGCTCCGCGTATTTGACCCGCACCGGAAGGAGCCGAGCTTGCTTTCCGCCGGTGACATTGTTGAATTTCGGCCGATTGGCGCCGATGAATTTGCACGTTGGAGAGATGAACATGATTGAAGTCATGGAGGGCGGATTTTTTACGACCGTTCAAGACAGCGGGCGTTTCGGCTACCGGCATGCCGGGGTGCCGGTGGGCGGGGCGATGGACGCGTGGGCGTATCGCCTTGCCAATGCGCTTGTCGGCAACCATGGCGATGAGGCGGTGCTCGAGGCGACGATGGCCGGGCCGACGATTCGGTTTCACGCCGAAACGGTGATCGCCATATGCGGCGGCGAGTTCTCATGCGCGCTGAACGGGCAGCCGTTGGCGCTTTGGAAGCCGGCGGCCGTCAAGCCGGGCGATGTGTTGGAAATCGGGGCATGCCGAGTGGGATGGAGAGCGTATATGGCCGTAGCAGGCGGCATTGATGTTTCGCCTGTGATGGGCAGCCGTTCAACGTACGTCCCGGCGCAGCTTGGCGGTGTATCGGGCCGGCCGTTGCGGCGCGGGGATGTGTTGAAGATTGGGACGGCCGCTCTCATTTTCCCTTCAAAGCCGCTGCATTGGGGGCTCTCCCGGTTGGCCAGCCGCTATATCGGCGGAAAAACGAAAACGGTGCGCGCTGTCCCTGGTCCGGAATATGACGAGTTTACGCCGGACAGCCGCACTCAGTTGTTTGCCGCCTTCTATGAGGTGACGCCCCAATCCGACCGGATCGGCTGCCAGCTCGCGGGCCCGGCGCTAGTCCGCGCCCGCGAGAAGGAGATGGTGTCGGATACCGTCGTCTTCGGCACTGTGCAAGTGCCATCGTCCGGCCAACCGATCGTGTTGATGGCCGACAGCCAGACAACGGGCGGCTACCCGCGCATCGCCCAAGTGGCAGCGGTCGATTTGCCTTTGTTGGCGCAGGCGCGTCCCGGCGACCGTATCCAGTTTCGACCGATCGCGCCTGAGGAAGCGGTGCAGCTTTATATCGAACAACAGCGACGGCTGGATCGGTGGATTGCCGCCATTCGCCGCCAATGGGGGGAAGAATCATGACGGTCATTGATCTCAATTGCGATTTTGGCGAAAGTTTTGGTGCATACGAGCTTGGGCAGAAAGAAATATTGTTATACGTTACGTCTGTCAACATCGCCTGCGGGTTTCACGCTGGCGATCCGCTCGTCATGCGGCGGACGGTGCAGCTCGCCATCCAGCATGGCGTTGCCATCGGCGCCCACCCCGGTCTTCCTGATTTGCTCGGATTTGGGCGGCGGGCGATGGCGGTTTCGCCCGAAGAAGTGTATGCGTACGTTGTTTACCAGATCGGCGCACTTGCAGCCTTTGTCAAGGCGGAAGGCGGCGTGATGACGCATGTGAAGCCGCACGGCGCCTTGTACAATATGGCGGCGAAAGACGCGGCGTTGGCCGAAGCGATCGCCAAAGCGGTGCGCGATGTCGACCCGTCGCTTGTCTTGTATGGTTTGTCGGGGAGCGAGCTCATCCGCGCGGGCCGCGCTTATGGCTTGCGAACCGCGAGCGAAGTGTTCGCCGACCGGACGTATCAGGCGGATGGTTCGCTCACTCCAAGAAGTGATGCACGTGCCATCATTGTGGATGAAAATGAGGCGATCCGCCAAGTGCTTCGCATGGTTGGCGAACAGCGCGTCCGCTCATTGCAAGGGACGGACGTGACGATTGAAGCCGACACCGTCTGCCTGCATGGCGACAATGAGCAGGCGGTGCGATTTGCCAAGCGGTTGTATGAAGCGTTGCAGCAAGAAGGCATTGCCATTCAGGCGCTGCGATAGGAGGAGAGATCATGCACAAGAACGAAAGCCGATTAAGCGTGTTGATCGGGGCCGTTTTTTTGATGGCGACATCGGCCATCGCTCTCGGGTTTTTGACGCAGACGACGGTGTTTACAGCCCAACTGGCGGCGAGCTTCCGGGTTCGTTATATTGCTTTTCATTTTGTTTGACATCGTCGCCCAGGCGAACATTTGGCGCATTATTGCGGTGTCTGAGCGGAGGGCGCAAGACATTGCCAACGCGGTGCTTCCCGGCCTTGGCTATATCTTCGCGATTATCCTGCTTCTTGGCGGGCTGCCGTTTAACATCGGCAACACCGCTGACGTAAAGCGTCCGAAGCAGCAAAAGCTGTTTAGGGCGCTGTTTTCATTTGAGGCGGTTTGCTGCGTTCTCGGCAAAGTGGACAGCCATTTTCCAAGCAAGCGGATCATCCCCGCGCTTGCGTCCTGAAGCCATTGGAACGGTTTCCATCATTTGCACTTTTCTTCTCTCATCTTGTAAGATAAAGAAGGCGCAAAACAGGGCGCCGGGCAGGAAAGGAGAGCGAACATGAACGGAGCAGACATCAAAGCGATCGTCTTTGATTTAGATGGAACGCTGTACGAGGAAACAGAGCATTTTGACTATTACGCCGAACAGGTGGCTAAGCGGCTGAAGACAGCGGACCGGCCGCGGTTTTGGGACGACTACCGGGCGGTGCTGGCCGGGCGCCACCCGCTTCGCATTGGCAGTGTGTATGATACGAAAGAAGATTTGATTTTACAGCTTGAGAAAGGAGCAGTTCGCGAGGCGCGCCGCTGGAGCGGCGAACAGCTGGAGGCCCGCGCTGCCGAAGCGCTCTATCCCGGGGCGGTCACGATCGACTTGGATCGGTTTTTCAGCATCGGCGATCTTTGGTGGGTGCCAAGTTCGATTGGCCGCCATTACGGATTGACGAACGAGGATACATATGCCGCATTTTTAGAAACGCGCGAATGGATGATGGGTCCGGAGTTTACTATGAAGGGGGCTCCGGGGTTTGCCGAGACGCTCGCCGAGCTGCGCGAGAAAACGGCGCTTGTGTTGATGACAAACAGCCCGGAACCGGACAGTGAAGCGATTTTGCGAAAGCTGGGGCTGGCGGATGTATTCCATTATAAAATTTTCCAAGCCGCTAAGCCGGTTAAAACGGTTGCCCATTTGGAAGCGATTCGGGCGCGCTTTGGGGTTGAGTACAAGCAAATGCTCTGCGTCGGCGACAACATCGGCAATGACATCGCGCCGGCCCGCCGGCTCGGCTGCCGAACGATGTTGATTGACGCGTACGGTTTGGCGAAGCCGGGTGATGCCGACGTCATCGTCGCCTCCACGTCAGCGTGTGTGCCGGTGCTGCGCCGCCTGCTGTAGGCGGCGCATACCATTTTGTCTAAACTATTCAGAATATTATTGACATAAAAGGTGGAAGCATGTACAATGAAAAGTGTACATGCTAGCCAGACAATCAACGGTATGAATTGAAAGGCTTGGGCATATGGATGTTATTGCAACCGCTTTCTTTTGGGCGGTGGCTGCCGATTTGCAAAGCAGACAAAAAGAGGGGGGAACGGTTGGATGAATACGAGACATTACCCGTATTGGCCGAAACGGCTTTCGAAAACGTTGACCGTGCCGGAGACGACGCTTGTCGACCATTTGGAAACGACAGCGAAGCGCTATCCGAACAAAACAGCGATTTACTATTACGGCGCAGCATATTCGTACAAGCAGCTGCTTGATGACGTCAACGCGCTCGCCGGCTATCTCCAGCGAAAGCTGTCCGTCCAACCGGGCGACCGTGTGTTGTTGTACATGCAAAACTCTCCGCAGTTTGTCATCTCCTACTATGCCATTTTGCGCGCTGAAGCCATTGTCGTGCCGATCAACCCGATGAACACCTCAGATGAGCTTTCCTTTTATGTGAACGATTGTGAGACGAAAGTCGGCCTCGTTGGCCAAGAGCTGCTGGACAAAGCGACGCCGCTTCTCGGCCGGACACCGCTTGAACATCTTATCGTCGCCGCGTATTCCGATTATGCGTCCGATGATTCCCCGGTGTCGTTGCCGGCTGAAGTGGCGGCGCCGCGGCGGGCCATTGGGGATGAGCGCATTCTTTTATGGGCGGACTGCCTCGGCGCCCAATTGCCGCCGCTTCCATACAACGGCCATGTTGATGACATCGCCGTCTTGCCATACACATCCGGGACGACCGGGGTGCCAAAAGGCTGCATCCACCCGCACCGGACGGTGAACGCCAACATCGTCGGCGCCTACCACTGGGGCGATGTGACGAGCGATTCGGTCGCGTTGGCGACGCTGCCGTTTTTCCATGTCACGGGGATGGTCCATAGCATGCATACGCCGATTTTCGCCGGCGCCGCCATGGTGTTGATGACGCGCTGGGATCGGGACGCGGCCGCCCGGCTGATCGAATTGCACCGCTGCACCCATTGGGTGAACATCAGCACGATGCTGATTGACTTTTTGGCCAACCCGGCGCTCGGTCGATACGATATTTCATCGCTTGCGAGCATTTCCGGCGGCGGGGCGGCGCTGCCGGAGGCGGTCGGGGAAAAATTGTTTCAGCTTACCGGCGTCCGCTACTTTGAAGGCTACGGGTTGTCCGAGACGATTTCGCAAACGCACTTCAACCCGCCGGACCGGCCGAAATTGCAATGTCTCGGCGTTCCGTCGTTTGACGTCGACGCGCGCATCATTGACCCGGCGACCGGGAAGGAGCTCGGCCCAGGCGAAGTCGGGGAAATCGTCGTTTGTGGCCCGCAAGTGTTCCGCGGCTATTACCGGCGTGAAAAAGAAACGGAAGAAGCGTTCATCGAGCTCGACGGCAAACGGTTTTTCCGCACCGGCGACATCGGGCGGATGGATGAGGAAGGATACTTTTTCATCGTCGACCGCGTCAAACGGATGATCAACGCTTCCGGCTATAAAGTATGGCCGACTGAAGTCGAGTCGCTTTTGTACAAACATCCGGCTGTTCAGCAGGCGTGCGTCGTCGGCGTGCCGGATCCGCGCCGCGGCGAAACGGTGAAAGCGTTTATCGTTCTTCATGACGAGTATGTCGGCAAAGTAACGGAAGAAGAGATCATTGAATGGTCCAAGACGCAAATGGCGGCGTACAAATATCCGCGCCTCGTTGAATTCCGCTCATCGCTGCCGATGACGTCAAGCGGCAAGCTGCTTTGGCGGAAACTGCAGGAAGAGGAGTATGAAAAAGCGGGGAAAGGGGTGAACAACTGATGGCGGAGATGGTAGAAACGGTATGCGGGCCGGTGCCGGTGGAACAGCTTGGCAAAACGCTCATCCACGAGCATTTCCTCTTCGGTTATCCAGGGTTTCAAGGCGATGTGACGCGCGGCACGTTCCGTGAAGACGAGGCGCTTCGCGTCGCAGTCGAGGCGGCGGAAAAGATGAAGCGGCACGGCATTCAAACGGTTGTCGATCCGACGCCGAACGACTGCGGGCGCAACCCGGCGTTTTTGCGGCGCGTTGCCGAAGAAACAGGGCTGAACATCATTTGTGCGACCGGCTACTATTATGAAGGAGAAGGAGCGCCGCCGTACTTCCAATTCCGCCGGTTGCTCGGGACGGCGGAAGATGATATTTACGACATGTTTATGACCGAGCTGACCGAAGGCATTGCCGACACCGGAATCAAAGCCGGCGTTATCAAGCTCGCCTCAAGCAAAGGCCGCATCACCGAGTACGAAAAGATGTTCTTCCGCGCCGCCGCCCGCGCGCAAAAAGAGACGGGCGCGGTCATCATCACCCATACGCAAGAAGGGACGATGGGGCCGGAACAAGCCGCCTATTTGCTTGAGCACGGCGCCGACCCGGACAAAATCGTCATCGGCCATATGTGCGGCAACACCGACCCGGACTACCATCGCCGGACGCTTGAGTACGGTGTTTACATCGCCTTTGACCGCTTCGGCATTCAAGGGATGGTCGGCGCTCCAACGGATGAGGAACGGATTCGCACGCTTCTTGCCCTGCTTCGCGACGGATACGCAGACCGGATTATGCTTTCGCATGATACGGTCAACCTTTGGCTCGGCCGCCCGTTTGAACTGCCTGAGCCGTTTGCGGAAATGATGAAAAATTGGCATGTCGAGCACTTGTTTGTCAATGTGATTCCGGCGCTGAGAAAGGAAGGGATCGGCGACGAGGTGTTTGCGCAGCTGTTTGTGCGCAATCCAGCCGCCTTATTTTCCGCCTGACAGGGCCGTGAAGCGCCGAATTCAAAACCGCTGCCAGCCGGCTTTGCCCGGCCGACAGCGGTTTTTCGTTTGCCGTCCGTTTTTTGTCATCATTATGAATAATTTTCCTCATTTGTTGAACAATAAGGAAAGACATCAGCCGGGCGAAAGGAGGGAGAGAGGCGCTGGTGACAGAAAAACGACTTCTGTTCTTCTCACTGCTGGCCATCGCCTTATATGTGTCGCCGTACTTTGTGCTCGGTGAAGATGCGCATATGCGCGTCCATGACAATTTGGATTCCAACATTGCCTGGTATAAAGTGCTCACCCGAAGCGGCGAACTGTTTGGACCGGTTGACGGAATCATCCCGCAAATCATTAACGGATTGCCGCGCAATGCGTTCGGCACAGAATTCAGCGGCATCGTTTGGCTTCACGCCCTGTTTCCATCCATTTACGCCTATGGGCTCAGTCAAGCCGCAACCCGCGTATTGGCGTTCATCGGCATGTATTTGCTGCTGCGAAAACATGTGCTGCCGGCCGGACGCTGGGGATGGATCCGCATCGGCGCTTCGTTAACGTTCGCGCTGACGCCGTTTTGGCCGTCGGGGATGTTGAGCACGCTCGGCATGCCGCTTGCGCTTTGGGCGTTTTTAAACATTCGGGGCGGGGAGCGTTCATGGGTGAATTGGGCGGTGTTGACGCTCTTGCCGCTTTACTCGAGCTTTGTGCTTGGCTTTTTCTTTTTCCTAAGCGCGCTTGGGATTTGGTGGCTCATTGATGTCATCCGCGGCAAGGGTTGGAATTGGCGGTTTTTGGCGGCCATCGTCTATATGACGGTGCTCTATTTGGCGGTCGACTACCGGCTTGTCCATTCGCTCTTGTTTTCCGATGAACCGACAAGCCGAGACGAATATTTCCACGCCCGCCTGCCGCTTTGGCGGGTGATCCGTCTGACGTTCAAAAACTATGTGCTCGGCCATACTCATGTGATGACGGTGCACGGGTTCGTCATTTTGCCGGTGACGCTCATCGCCTTGTACTTCGTGTGGAAGCGGAAGCGCTGGCGGCAGGAAATGCCGTTTCTTGTGCTGCACGTATTGAACTTCGCGTTATCGACATGGTATGCATTTTGGTTTTACAAAGGATGGCTGCCGCTCACGGAACGGTTTGATTTGCTCGATAAGTTCAATTTCGCCCGCTATCATTTTTTGCGGCCGATGGTCATTTACGTTTTGTTTGCGATGGCGCTGAAAATTATTTGGCAGGAAGGACGGCGGTGGCGGGCGGTCAGCGCGGCGGCGATCGCTTTGCAGCTGTTGGTGCTTGTCTTGCACAATGAGGAAATCGTCTACCGCAACAAGCCGTCATTTCGCGAATTTTACGCTGAGAAGCAATTTGCCGCCATCCGCGAGTATATCGGCCGTCCCGTCCATACATACCGCGTCGCCAGCATCGGCATCCACCCGGCGATCGCCCAGTACAACGGTTTTTACACGCTTGATACGTACAACAACTTTTACCCGTTGGAATACAAACACCGGTTCCGCCGCATTATCGCCAAGGAGCTGGAAAAAAACAAAAAGCTGCGCGAGTATTTTGACGAATGGGGCGGGCGCTGCTACCTTTTTGTCGACGAACTCGGCAAACATTATATGTTCAAGAAAACGTCGAAGCGGACGATCCGCCATCTTGAATTGAACACAAAAGCGTTTTACGCCATGGGCGGGCGTTATATTTTCTCGGCGTTGCCGATTGAAAACGCAAGCGACAACGCGTTGCATCTTGAGCGTGTGTTTCGCTCGGACGAATCTGCTTGGACGATTTACTTATACAAGGTCGCATGGAAAGGGGGAACGTGAGATGTCCGAACCGGTAGTAGCCATCGTCGTGCCGTGTTACAACGAAGAAGAGGTGCTCCCAGAGACGATCCGCCGCTTGCAGGCGCTGCGCGGCGAACTTGTTGAGGAAAAAATGATTTCGCCCAAAAGTGCGCTCTTGTTCGTGGATGACGGAAGCCATGACGATACATGGAAAATCATTTACAAGGCGAGCTTGCGCCATCCGGAAGTGAAAGGGCTGAAACTGGCGCGCAACGCTGGGCATCAAAACGCGTTGCTGGCCGGTCTGTTTGCGGCAAAAACACACGCCGACTGCTTGATTTCGATCGATGCCGATTTGCAAGATGATTTGTCGGCCATTCGCGAATTTGTGCAAAAGTTTCGCGAAGGGTATGACATCGTTTACGGCGTGCGCCGGCGTCGCGATACGGATACGTGGTTTAAACGCCATACCGCCCAAGGATTTTATCGGTTAATGAAGATGTTTGGCGTTGATCTCGTGTATAACCATGCCGACTACCGTCTGATGAGCCGGCGCGCGGTCGAGGCGCTCGAACAGTTCGGGGAAGTGAACTTGTTTTTGCGCGGCATCGTTCCGCTTCTAGGTTTTCGCTCGGCGGCCGTCTATTACGACCGGAAAGAACGGCTGGCCGGAAAAACAAAATACCCGTTAAAAAAAATGATCGCTTTTGCGCTCGACGGGGTCACATCGTTTAGCGTCACCCCGATTCGCTTTATTTCGCTCATCGGCTTTCTCTCGTTTGTCGTCAGCCTCATCTTCGGCGCCTATTTTCTCTTTTTAAAGTGGGCTGGGCATACCGAGACGGGATGGACGTCGCTCATTACCTCGATTTGGCTGCTAGGGGGGCTGCAGCTCATCGCCCTTGGGCTGATCGGGGAATACGTTGGAAAAATTTATAAGGAAACGAAACGGCGGCCGCGCTACATCGTCGATTTGGATTTATGGAACTGGCCACTGCCGCAGCGGCTGTCGTCATCGGCTTCGTCCGAGGAGGCGGAAGCGGCGAAGCGGCTGCGGCCATAAGGAAACGGCAGGCGTGCACAAGCGCGCCGTTTTTCTTTGTCTTGCAATTCTAAAAAAGAAAGAGTAGACTGATGGATGGGAATGATATGGCGGATTTTCGGGGGATGCAGAGAAGGCGGTCTTTCGCCGGCTGGCAAAGGCTGTTTGTCGAGAAAGGGGAGGATAAGCGATGGCCGATTGGCGTGAATGGGCGGAACTGCGCGAGCGGGTGAGAGAGGCCAATCCGCTCGTCCACAATATGACGAATGTCGTCGTGACGAATTTTACGGCGAACGGATTGCTGGCGCTTGGCGCTTCGCCGGTGATGGCGTATGCGAAAGAGGAAGTGGCAGAGATGGCGAAGCTTGCCGGCGCGCTCGTATTGAACATCGGGACGCTGAACGCTGAGGAAGTAGAGGCGATGTTGATCGCCGGACGGGCGGCGAACGAAGCCGGTGTGCCGGTGGTGTTCGACCCGGTCGGAGCCGGGGCCACGCGCTATCGAACGGAGACGGCGCGCCGCATCGCCGAACAGGTGAAGCTTGCAGCGGTCCGCGGCAATGCGGCGGAAATCGCCAATATGATCGGCGAGATGTGGGCGATTAAAGGCGTCGACGCCGGGGAAGGAAGCGGCGATGCCGCGGCTTTGGCGAAGCGGGCGGCGGCCAAGCTTGGCACCGTTGTGATCATCACCGGAAAGGACGATGTCGTCACGGACGGAAACACGACGTATTTGGTTCACAACGGCCACCCGCTGTTGACGAAAGTGACCGGGACGGGCTGTTTGTTGACGTCGGTGATTGGGGCGTTTGCCGCTGTTGAGCGTGATATGGTGAAGGCAGCGGTGGCGGCGCTCGCCTATTATGGCGTCGCGGCGGAGCGGGCGGCTGCAGAAGCTGGGGAGCGCAGTCCGGGCCGTTTTCAGTCGTTGTTTCTAGACGCGTTGGCGCACACAAGCGCCGATGATGTGAAGCGTGACGGACAGGTCGAACAACGGTAAAAGGAGAGGGGAGCCACATGGTATTCAAAGCGTTGACGATTGCTGGTTCGGACAGCGGCGGCGGCGCCGGCATTCAAGCGGATCTCAAAACGTTTCAAGAGCTTGGTGTGTTTGGCATGTCAGCGATCACAGCGGTGACGGCGCAAAATACGCTTGGCGTGCAAGGCGTCTTTCCGCTGTCGGCGGAGGCGGTCGCCGCCCAGATCGAATCGGTGGCCGCTGATTTAGGTGCCGATGCGGTGAAAACCGGCATGCTTTTTAGCGCCGATATCATCCGCACGGTGGCTGAACAGGTGAAAAAACACGGCTGGGAGCGGCTTGTCGTCGATCCGGTGATGATCGCGAAAGGCGGCGCCCCGTTGCTGCAAGAAGAGGCGGTGGCGGCGCTGAAAGAAGAACTGTTGCCGCTGGCGCTTGTCATTACGCCGAACATTCCGGAAGCGGAAGCGCTGACCGGCACGGCCATCCGCACGATGGATGACCGCCGCGAAGCGGCGCGCCGTCTGCACCGGATGGGCGCCCGCTACGTCGTGATTAAAGGCGGCCATGATGACGACGGCGAGGAAACGGTCGATTTGCTGTATAATGGAGACGGATTTTCGTATTTTAAAAGCAAGCGGATCGACACGCGCCATACGCACGGGACCGGTTGTACGTTCGCGGCGGCGATTGCGGCTGAACTGGCGAAAGGGCGCCACCCCGCTGATGCTGTGGCAACGGCGAAGGCGTTTGTACAATCGGCGATTGCCCATCCGCTCGGCATCGGCCAAGGCCACGGGCCGACGAACCATTGGGCGTATCGGCAATATGGGGAGTGAGACGGGTGGCGCGCATCACAAGCGAAGAAATGAAAGAGCGGTTGGCGGTGTACTTTATTATGGGAACCCCAAACAGTGAGAAGCCGGCGGAGCAGGTGCTCGAGGAAGCGCTTGACGGCGGCGTGACGCTGTTTCAATTTCGCGAAAAAGGACCGGGCGCTTTCAAAGGGGAAGACAAAGCGGCGCTCGCCCAAAGATTGCAGCGTCTTTGCCGCACTTATGGCGTGCCGTTTATCGTCAACGATGACGTCGAGCTGGCTATGGCCATCGATGCCGACGGTGTCCACGTCGGCCAAGATGATGAAGACGCGCGGCGCGTGCGGGAGAAAATTGGTGATAAAATTTTAGGCGTTTCCGCCCACAACGTCGAAGAAGCGATGGCGGCGATGGCGGCAGGGGCTGATTACATCGGCGTCGGCCCAATTTATCCAACCCGCTCAAAGGATGATGCGAACGAAGCGCAAGGCCCTGATATTCTTCGCCGCCTCCGCGAAGCGGGGATTACGATTCCGATTGTCGCCATCGGCGGCATTACGGCTGACAATGCAAGAGAGGTGATGGAGGCCGGAGCGGACGGGGTGTCGGTCATCAGCGCCATCGCGTCATCTCCGTCGCCTAAAGCCGCCGCTTCTCGTTTATTGGAGGCGGTGCGGGCTGCCCGTGTGAAACGGTGACCATCAAACAGACAAGACAAAAGGGTGTCCTGTTCGCAGGACACCCTTTTTGCGTCTTATGAAGCCGTCTGCCGCCACCTCAGCCACCGCCATTCAAGCAGCGGCCGCACGAGCCGGACGACCGGCCGGCTGCCGAGAACGAGCATAACGGCGACCGACAGCGCGAGCAGAAGCGGATAGCCGTGCACATCCATAATAAAATCCGTAAACGGCGTTTCGTGCAAATATTTTAAAATAAACCCGTGCAAGATATAGATGTAAAACGTGCGCGCCCCAAGCACGGAAAACGAGAAGCGCCGGCTCGGGATGAGCGACAGAAAGCCAAACATCATGAGCAGGCTCGTCCCATAAATGGCAAGGCGGCCCGCCGCGCCGGCCGGCTCCGACACGCCGAGCGTATCGTATGACTTTGAGCCGTACAACCAGTCTTGCGGCAAGTCTGGAAACCCGAAATGAATGAGCACAAACATGCCAGTCAGCACAAACAGCGAAGCGACGCGCACCGGTGCGGCAAACAGGCGCTCGATCGCCGGCTTTGGCGTGAAAAACCCGAGCAAAAAGAACGGGAAAAACGTGAGCGTTCTTGACAAGCTCAGCCATTTTTCCGCTTCCATCATCCCGCCGGCCAAGCCGAGAAGAAGCGCCATCGGCAGCGCGATCCGCTTCGGCAGCCGGCCGAACCATAACAGCAGCACGTTCCAGCTGAACAGGCTGAGCAAAAACCATAGGCTCCAATGCGGGGTCAACAAGTCAAGTTCCAACGACTGTTTGTCGTACAGGAAGAAGTAGTAGACCGAGTACAGCAGCTGGAACAGAACGTACGGAATGAGCAGCTTTTTCGTAATTTTTTGCAAGTAGCCGTGTTCATAGAACTTTTTGGCGAAATAGCCGGAAATGAAAATGAACGCCGGCATATGGAAAAAGAAAATCCACGTATACAAGCTGTGCACCCATAAGACGCCGTCAATGTACGGGCGCAGAAAGTGGCCAAACACGACAAGGAGCATCAACGCACACTTCGCGTTGTCAAAATAATAGTCCCGCTCCTTCACAGTGTTTCCTCCTTTTCTAACACATCAATTCGAATCATACTTCTTTTTTTTGGGGGAGTCAACCGCAGAAACATGCCGCTGCCGGAAAGCGGCTGTCCATGCAACAGTTTGACAAAGAAAGGTGATGATTGGGTGAAAAACGACCGCCGCGAAACGGACGATATGACGCAGTTATTGCAAATCATCAACGCCAAAGGGGACGAAGGGGAATTGAACGCCATCGTCTGCAACGATGAATTGTTTTGGAAAAGCTTGCGGGCGCAGGCGGAAGACAGTGCAAAAGGAGGCGAATAAGAAATGGAGTTGCTGCGGGCGAAACGGATCGCCGAGGCCGGAGAGATCGTCCCGGTGACGTATGAAGGAAAACGGGTGATCATTCAGCACGTCGATGAAGGGCGGGAAATGGCGCGCATTTATTTTGCTGATGAGCCGGAACGCGAGCAAGACGTACCGGTGCGCCTGCTTGAAGAGCTGTAGGCGCCGGGCAAGTTGTCGTTGTTTTGTCAAGGGAAAGCCGATGACACTCCTTGTTCGAATCTGATATAATAACGAAAGAAATGACGCTTGAACATTGGAGTGAGCAATATGAACATCGGGTTTGGAGAAATTGCGCTCATCGTCTTTTTCGCATTGCTCATTTTCGGGCCGAAAAAGCTGCCGGAGTTAGGGCAAGCGGCTGGAAAAACGCTGCGTGAATTCAAAAACGCGACAAAGGGCATCATTGACGACGACGAGGCGACAAAAGCGCAAAAATAAGAGGTTGGGCGAGAGCCTAGCCTCTTATTTTTTGCTTTGTCGGCCATTGTTCTCTCGCCGCAAAAAAAAAAGACAAGCTCTGCTGACAAGCGCCATATACATATACGGAGGTGCGTTCGTTCGTTGCAATCAGCCGGTGGCGGAGGGGAGTCATGATGATCAAAAAAATGGCGGCGGTGATCGTCGGCAGCCTGTTGATTGGCGTTGGCATCAACGTCTTTTTAGTTCCTCACCATTTGCTTGATGGGGGAATGATCGGGATCGGATTGATCGCCAAATATGTCTGGAACGTGCAAGCCGGATTGATGATGATCGTCTTAAGCGTTCCGCTTTACGTGGCGGCTTGGTTTTACTACCGCCCGTTTTTTTACAACAGTTTGCACGGTCTTTTGTTTTCCTCTTGGATGATTGACGTATTGTCGGTGTTGCGCGGCGTGGTGGCGCTCGATCCATTGTGGAGTGCCATGATCGGCGGAATCTTGGTTGGTGCAGGCATCGGGTTGATGCTGCGTGAGGAGACAAGCACGGGCGGCACCGACTTGCTCGCCCAGTTTATCGCGCGGCTGACGAACTGGAACGTTGGGATCGTTATTTTTGTGATTGATGCGTGCATCATTTCAGCTGGAAGCTTGATCATCGACTCCGTGCCCTTTGTTCATTCGCTTGTCGTCGTCACGGTTGTCGGGGCGGTGACAACGATGTTGACGCACGAAAAAACGATGGGGGTGTAATCCAGTCCCCACCGTTTTTTCATGGCCATTCCCCGCCTGTCCGCTGTCATGATCAAGACGGAAAGGGAGGCGGTTATGGAACTTGAGCGTTCGAGCCTGCAACGCTTCGTTGAGATGGCGTCATTCCGTTGCAACGGGCGGCATGCAGGCTGTTCCAGATGGAAGGCGGGCGCTTGTTCACGGTTTCGCCAGCTCGAGGGCACGATAGACGTTGATAAGTCCGTAGCCATAATACGGATCTTTTCCTCTCTCGCCTAAGTCATCAGCGCTTTCCAAAATAATGCTGCGCACTTCATCATTCGAAAGCCGCGGGTTGACGGAACGAATCAAGGCGGCGAGCGCCGCGACGTGGGGAGCGGCCATGGATGTGCCGGAAAGAGCGGCGTACTGATGGCCGGCAAATGTGCTGGCAATGTTCGTCCCGGGCGCCACCACATCGATGTACTCGCCATAATTGGAATACAAAGCGTAGGATAGATCCGGGTCGACGGCCCCGACGCTGATCACTTCCGGATACGCGGCCGGAAAGCTCGGCTGTGATGTGCTGTCATTGCCGGAGGCGGCGACAAGCACGACATCATGGGCGTCGGCGTAGCGGATCGCCTCTTCAAGCACCGAGGATGGTTGGTAGTTGCCAAGGCTTAAATTGATGACCTTTGCCCCGTGGTCGACCGCCCAGCGGATGCCTTTCGCCACGTCGATGCTCGTTCCATAGCCGTCCGCATTTAATGCTTTGACGGCCATGATCGGGTTGAACCATGTTATGCCGGCGACTCCTTCGTCGTTGTTCGGCTGTGAGGCGATAATGCCAGCGACATGGGTGCCATGGCCATTTTCGTCATTCGGAGAGCGGTCGTCGGCCAATACGTTGTATCCGGGACCAAGGCGGCGGATTAAATCGGGATGGGTCAAATCGACCCCGCTGTCAATGATGGCGACAGGCACGGTTTGTTTGCCGCGCGACAACGTCCAGCCGTCTTCGGTATGAATGGCCGGCAAGTTCCACTGGTAGCGGGCGTAAAACGAATCGTTCGGCGTCTCGACCGGCCGGGAAAGGTCGTTTTGCATATAAATGTAGTTCGGCTCGCAATACTCGACTGTTGGGAGGGTGCGGAAATAGCGGCGCATATCCTCGTACGTCTGTTCGTGCGAACGGAAAACAAATACGTGATCGAGCCGCTTGACAAGCTGGCCGCGGATGGCGGCTTCCATCTGTGTAAGGTGGCGGTGATCCGGCGGAGTTTGAAAACGGACTGCAATTTCATTGTAAAAATAGTGGCTTCGGTCGCCGCGTTCGTTATGGCGAATTTCCCGAATGCGCGGATGCGCGTTCAGCTGCTCTTTAAGCTGTTCTCCGGCGTTGAGGCTGTCTAAGGCGACGATCGTCGGATGGGTGCGCGCGTCGTTTGTGTCAAACGGCTCAAGGCGCGGCGGAACCGGGACGTTTTCTTGCGGCGCCGGCCGGGTGAAACTGACCACGGCGGCAACGACGAGGGCGACGGCGGCGCCGAGGGCGGCCCATATCGTGTATCGGCGATTCATGTGGTTCACCTCCTTGTTGTTAGGATGGGCAAATGGAGGGCAAATCATGAAAAATGGGATTCCCCTTGCAGCGGGCGAATCCCATTTGTGCGTTCAGCGGCCGGCTGATTGCAACACTTGCTGCGCCGTTTGCATATCGACGCGCAGCTGCTCTTGGACGTTGGTCGGATGATAGTATCCTTTGTTGATCATGTATTGGCTAATTTGCTCGTGAAACGCAATCGCGTCATTTAACTTCCCTCCGAAAGAAGTCTCCTACTTCTAAACGTGAAGGTGCGCCAGCACCAGTGAAAGTGGGAGATGAATGTCGGTTGGCGTTAGCCAACGAATAGGATAGAATATGGCTAGAACGGACACCTTCGGAACGAAGGGAAGCGTAAAGGGTTCTTGTGTGTGGCTTACCGTTCGGCGAACACGCACAAGTCGCTTGAAGCCCCCACCTCCAAGCGAAGCGTAGGTGGTGGGTAGTTCACATGTTGCTTCAGCGTATTGCGCACTTCCGGGGTTGTTGCTTCGGCAATGGCCATTGCGCACGCTTTGATCGCACTTTTCGCCCCAATGAGATAGTCGGCGGCGATCATTTGATCATTGAATACGCCGGTCGGCGTCATCGTTGCCTGCATCGTTGTCCCTCCTCCGTTCGTTACGATAATAAGTTTTGCAAGTCGCGGATGTGCTGCTCTGTTTTTTGCATGTCTTGTTGAATGAGCGATTTCAGCTGCGGGCCGCTCGCCATTAGACTATTTGTTGTCGCACACGTCGTGCTGATCGCTTTTGGGGATGTTTTCCTTGCAATGACGTTCCTCGGATTGTCCACACTAACGGACAAGGAGGGACAATTGATGAACGAAACGTGTTTCTATTGCCAATGCGAGTGCGACGACAACGTGCATTACGTCTCGTTCCATGCGAACGATGAAGAACGCGAGGAAGCGCTTTGTCCGGAATGTTACCAAGAATGGCTGCAGGGCATGAAAGGCTAAAAAAACCGCGCCGGTTCGGTTACGGTGCGGTTTTTTCCGCGAGCGGAGGGGTGGTGACGACATCGGACAAGTCGCTCTCTTCGTCATAAGAACGATACACGGCTGCTTTGGTCCGCGAAGCGTGAAGCGACAACGATAAAATGCGCTCGTTCCCGTTGTGGGCGACTTTTGTTTCCATCCTCAGCGCCGCATCCGCCAGTGTCAGCGAGTAAAAGCGGTACGTCAAACCGAGCCAAGTGCGCTCGGACCGGACGGTGTCCGGATGATGGCGGATCAGCTCCGCCAGCTCGGCAAACGAATGGTTTTCCCGCTGAAGCCATTCGCGAATGACGGCTGCCGTCTGTTCTGGCAAATGTTTCCATGACGGTGTCATCGACATCATCCTTTTTTACATCCAGCATGCCCATTTTCGCCCTTTGTTATGCGGGCAGGCGGATGGAAAACGTCGTCATGTCTTCATCGGATGAACAGCGGATATCTCCGCCATGGTCTTCAATCACTTTTTTGCAAATGTACAACCCGATGCCGGTTCCGAGTTTTTTTGTCGTAAAAAACGGCTCGAAAATCGTTTCCACAATGTCGGCCGGAATGGACGGACCGTTGTTGGCGATTTCGATGATGGTGCTTCCGTCTTGGCAACGGGCGGCGATGTTGATCCGCCGCGGTTTTTCCCTCTCTTTCAACGCTTCGATCGAGTTGAGCAAAATATTTACCAGCACATGGCGCAGCTGATCTTTATAGGCAAATATATGTATGGATTCATCGATCGCCACCGAAAGGTCGACATCGCTGTCGACGATCGAGGCGTATAAAAACTCGATAATTTCCTCCAACAGCTGGCAAAGCGAAAACGTTTCCTTTTCGCTTTCAACAATTTCTTTGCGTGAGGCATGCAAAAATTGCGAAATGCGAAATTTCAGCTGCTGCAACTCATGGTCGATAATGTCTAAATAAGGAAGATGCGGATACTCAAACTTCAATAATTGAATAAAACCAATAATAGCCGTAAGCGGATTGCGAAACTCATGGACAAAACTCGATGACATTTGTCCGAGCAGCGTCAGCCGGTCTTGATGCGATCTGGCAATGAGCGCATTTTTCTCATGCAGCTCCTTTTCTTTTAACTCATTGTATTTGGTGACCGCATGAAACAAAAACTGGTCAAACAACTCGTTCATATGGTCAATGAGTGGGGCGAGCTCATCGACGGACAGCGGTGCGGCCAACGCATGGTTGATGATCAGGCGCCGTCCCAAGTTTACGTTGTAAACAAGGGCGCCGATGCCGGTGTTCATCTCCGCCCGTTCTTTGGCGATTTTGTTCGCCAGCCGTTCAACCATCTCGCCGGGCCACGACTGCAGCAGCGCCTCTTTGACCAAGGTGAACACCGCCAAGCCGTTTTGTTCGACACAGTCGATATATTTGTCATCGTCGGCAATTTTCATTTGCTGCCGCCAATAGGCGAGAAAGTTCGGCAAATGGGTTTCCAAATGGGTGACGAGCTGCTGTGCCGCAGATGCCAAAAAAGCCACCTCGCTTTCTGTCGTTTATTTTTATTATAATTGGGAACATCGAACTAGAACAGAGGGAAAATGGCTGCATATCCGAGAAAACTAGTTTCCTTCCGCGAAAAAGGCGGGTGGTTTGAACAAAAACGGAAAAATCATTTATAATGAATGGGACGAACAAATATTTTGCAAAAGGTTGGGGACGATCGTGAAATTGTATGACTCGATTTTAGATTTGATCGGTGGCACGCCGATTGTCAAGTTGCGCCGCCTTCCTGATCCAAACGGGGCAGAGGTATACATAAAGCTCGAATCGTTCAACCCAGGCGGCAGCGTCAAAGATCGGCCGGCTTGGGAAATGATCCGCCGGGCAGAGGCGGAAGGGAAAATTACGCCTGGAAAAAGCACGATCATCGAACCGACGTCCGGCAACACCGGCATCGGGTTGGCCATGGTGTGCGCCGCCCGCGGGTATCGCTGCATCATCACGATGCCCGACAATGCGACGGTGGAGCGGGTGAAAATTTTAAAGGCGTACGGAGCCGAAGTTTATTTGACGCCGGCGGAGAAGCGGATGCAAGGGGCAATTGATGAAGCGAACCGGCTGGCTGGCGAAATCCCTGACAGCTTCATTCCGATGCAGTTTGAAAATTCGGCCAATCCGGATGCGCATCGCCATACAACGGCGGTGGAAATTTACGAGGCGTTTGATGGGCGGCTCGATGCGTTCGTGCTCACCGCCGGCACCGGCGGGACGGTGACGGGAACAGGGGAGGAACTGAAAAAGCGCATCCCAAATTTGCGCATTTACGTCGTTGAACCGTACGGTTCGCCGGTGTTGTCGGGCGGGAAGCCGGGGCCGCACAAAATTCCCGGCACGGGTCCGGGGTTTATCCCGAAAATTTTAAACCGCTCGATTTACGATGACATTTTTTTGATCAAAGATGAGGATGCCCAGCAAATGGCGCGCCAACTGGCGGCCAAGGAAGGCATTTTGGTCGGCGCCTCAGCGGCGGCGAGCGCTTATTACGCCATCAAAGTGGCAAAACAGCTCCCGAAAGGCGCACGCGTCCTTTGCATGGCGCCCGATTCCGGCGAGCGGTATTTGTCATCCGATTTATTCGCCGATTAAGCGGACGTCGATCGACGAAAAAAGCGAGGATTTCTTGCCTTTCATTGGGAAGTGAAGCATTCCTCTCTGCAAAACAAAGAGGAATGCTTTTGTTTGATCGTTTGCCGGTGTGGAGAACAAAAAAACCGACCGGTCGTTCTTGATGAAGGATGACAATCGGCTTTCTTTCTGGTTCCTTGGCGCATGCGTTGAGCGCCTCAGCGGGGAGTGCAGTGAATCGTTGCTGTTCTTTTGGCAGATCGAACGAGCGCAGCGCTGCGTCATGGTCGGAATGATAAAAACAGTGACGGATTTCATGAACCATTTCGAATTCCTCCATCGATGACGGCAGGAACGCTTGGGGAGATGGGCCGGCAATTGCCGGTGATGTTGCTGACAGCGTTCATCGCTTTGGCGCCGGGGGGTATGGATCAAATGGGGATTTTGGCGCGGGAAGCGCATGCCGATCTTGCTGTTGTGACAAGTTATCAAATGTTCCGCATTTTTTTCATTTTGCTTGTCATTCCGCCGGTGCTGAAAAAATGGTTTGCCGCCCGCTGGTTTCGATCGATTGAACGATGGGTCATGCCGTCTGCGTCAATCCAAAAGAAAGGGCTGTGACAAGAAACAAATATATGCTAAACTAGAAAGAAAAAGGAGGGGGTTGCCATGAACCATTCGACCGTTTATCGTCCGCACAGCCCGGTGGCGAAGTTGGCGGTTTCCTTTTTAGCGGCGCTGGCTGTTGCGACCGCAGGGCTGTATGCCGGGCAATGGGTGCCGGCCGGGATGTACTTGCCGCTCTATGGCTTGGAACTCATTTTGCTTTTGGTGATGATCTTCGCCCGCCGCAAAAAAGCGGTCGGCTATCCGCTCATGTTTGCGTTTATGTTTGTCTCGGGGGCGACGCTCTATCCGCTCATCGGCTATTACTTGTCCGTCATCGGCGCAGCGGCGGTGTTCAAAGCGTTTGCGCTGGCCGTTGTCTCGTTTTCCGGCGTTGCCATTTACGCGGCGAGAACGAAAGAAGATTTTTCGTTCCTCGGCGGGTTTTTGATGCTTGGCGCGTTTGCGCTTCTTGGCTTGCTGATCATCCAATGGTTCATTCCATTTTCCAGCGTCGGGCAAATGGGCATCGCTGCTTTGGGGATTTTGATTTTCCTTGGCTTTACGATTTACGACATCAACCGTTTGGCCCGCTACGGCTTTACGGAAGCGGATATCCCGATGATTGTCGTCAATATTTACCTTGATTTCATCAATTTGTTTGTCTACATTTTGCGTTTTTTCGCCAGCGATGAGGATTGAGTGCCAAAAAGGGCTGCCAAAAGGAGCAGCCCTTTTTCTATGACGATGGCACAGATCAAAGCGGCAAGTCGAAATGGTGCGGCTATTTTTTTACGGCATGAAAGGTGAAACGCGGTGAGGCAGGAATCGGCAAATGGTGGGGCGAATAAAAGAAAGAAATGGAGAAGAAAGGGGCCTCATGATGAAGTTTGCCGTCAATGTTTCGACGATTTTCACGGAAGCGCCGTTTCTTGCCCGGTTTGCCAAGGCGAAGCAGCACGGGTTTTCGCACGTTGAGTGCCAGTTTCCGTACGCTGCGGCGCCTGAGGCGGTTGCCGCTGAACTGGAGGAATACGGGCTGTCGCTCGTTACGATCAACTTGCCGGCCGGCGATTGGGAAAAGGGGGAGCGCGGACTGGCGATTCTTCCCGGCCGTCATGACGATTTCCGCCGTGCGCTTGAGGAAGGGGTGCGCTATGCGCTCGCGCTTGGCGCGCCGCGTCTTCATTGCATGGCTGGAGTGGTTCCGGCCGATTTGCCGCGGGAACGGGCGAAAGAAATATACATGCGCCGCTTGGATGAGACGGCCGCTGCGCTCGGCGTCCACGGTTTGACGCTGACGATTGAACCGATCAATCCGTTCGATATGCCGGGCTACTTTTTAACGGATATTGATGAAGCCGTGGCCATCATTCGCGCTCTTGGCAGGGCAAATGTGAAAGTGCAATACGACATCTACCATATGGCGCGGCTTGGGCGCGATGTGACAGCGACGTTTGCGGCCTATGAACCATTGATTGACCATGTGCAATTTGCCGATGCCCCCGGGCGGCATGAGCCGGGGACGGGAGCGCTTCCGTATCGCGAGATTTTCGCATTTTTGCAAGAGCAAGGCTACAATGGAGCGATTGGGCTTGAGTACATTCCATCAGGGAAAAGCAGCGAAAGTTTTGCCTGGTATGAGGAATACCGCGGAATGAAAGGGGGAGGCGGACGATGATGCGCGTCGGCTTTATCGGATTGGGCGTGATGGGCTCGCGCATGGCTAGACGGCTGCTTGAAGCGGGATTCAATGTTACGGTGTACAACCGTACGACAGAAAAAGCGGTTCCGCTTGTCAACCTTGGAGCCCGACAGGCGGCGACAGTGGCAGAGCTGGCTGGTGAGGCGGATATCATTTGCACGTGTTTATCGATGCCGGATGATGTCATCGAGGTGTATACAGGTGAAGGCGGCGTCCTCAGCGTGGCCCGGCCTGGGACGATTTGTCTTGATTTTACGACCGTCGGCCCGAAAACAAGCCGATTTGTCGCCCGGCGCGCCGGTGAGCGCGGCGTCGCCTATTTGGATGCGCCAGTAAGCGGCGGTCCGGAAGGGGCGGAGCAAGGGGCGCTGACAATCATGGTCGGCGGAGCGAAAGAAGCATGGGAGCAGGTGCGCCCACTGCTTCAGGCGTTGGGAAAAACGGTCGAATATTTAGGGGAAAGCGGCGCCGGCAGCGCGGCGAAAGTGATCAATCAGTACTTGGTTGCTGTCCATTCCGTCGCCGCGGCGGAAGCGATGGTCGCTGGCGTCGCTTATGGGCTTGATGCCGGGAAGCTGTATCGGCTGTTAAAAGAAAGCTACGGAGACAGCCGGATGCTGCGCCGCCATATGGAGCAGTTCGTGCTGCCGCGTCAATTCACTCCTGGCGGGGCGGTGAAGTATGTGCACAAGGACGTGCGCCTGGCGAACGAGTTGATGGACGAGATCGGCCTTGGCCGCCGCCTCGGCATGCAGGCGGAAGAAGCGTTTGCCGAAGCGGTCGCCGCAGGCCTTGCCGATTTGGATATGTCAGCGGTCATCCAGCCGCTCGAACAGCGGGTCAAGGTGACAGTGGAAGAGACAGAATGAACAAAATGGTTGATGAATTCAAAAAATTCGTTGAAAAAATGCATGATCAATGATTTAATAGAGGTAGCGGCACCCTCGCTGCGCAGGGAGCCGTTCGCCTTGCCGAAACGCCAGATGCGTTTCATTTTTTTAAACTATGAAAAAGAAACATTGTTTCCTATCGCGAAACAAAGGAGGGGCAACGATGCTCTCGTTGACATGGCTGGATGAGTTAAGCGCGCTTTTGCGCCCCGGACAAATCGAAGTGAACGAATCCCCGCACCCCCTCGGCAACAGCGGGGCGGCGACCGTTTATCCGCAAACGGAAGACGAGATCGCCGCCGTGCTCCGCTATGCCGACCGCCAAGGCAAAAAGGTCGTCATCGCCGGCCGCGGCACGAAACGGGGGTTCGGCGGGCAACGGGAACAGGCAGACATCTTGTTGTCGTTGGAACACTATACCGGCATTGTCGAACATGCGGCCGCTGATATGACGGTCACCGTGAAGGCAGGAACGAAATTTGGCGATTTGCAGCGCGCGCTCGCCCCGTATCGGCAAAAGGTCGCCTTAGATCCGTTTTGGCCGGAGGAAGCGACGATCGGCGGAGTGATTGCGGCCAACGACAGCGGACCGAAGCGTCTCGGCTACGGGTCGGCGCGCGATTCCGTCATCGGGATGCGCATCGTGTACCCAGATGGGACGATCATCCGTTCAGGCGGCAAAGTCGTGAAAAACGTCGCCGGCTACGATATGAACAAGCTGTTCATTGGAGCGATGGGGACGCTCGGCGTGTTGAGCGAGATCACGCTCAAGCTCCGGCCGTTGCCAAAATATGAAAGTGTTGTTTTATTGTCGTTTCCAACCGGCGATGTTCATGATATTCGCTCGTTTGCGGTTTCCTTCCTTGATACGATGATGGAGCCGGTTTGCTTTGAACTGCTTAACCCGGCGCTTTCCGAGCGGCTGACGGGACGGCCGGTTTATACGCTTGTGATCGGGTTTGAAGATGTGGAAAACGCCGTCCATTACCAAGAACAATGGGTGGAACGGCTGCGGCCGAAAATGGCGGAAATGTCCGTTTTAGTTGCTGAGGAGGCTTCCGCCTTTTGGCAGGCGTTTTATACAGCGGCGCCGAACGGGCGCCTGGCGCTGGCGAAAAACGGCGTGGAAGCGGCGGTGAAAATCGGCGTCGTCAACTTGGATGTGCTCGCCGTCTTGCGGGAAAGCGTTCTCATCGCTGATCGCTGCCACGTCCGTCTTGAGGCGCACGGTGGATTGGGCCATGGGCTTTGCCAGGTGTATGTACACGGAAGCGAAGAAGGGGTGTTGGCGGCCATTGAGGAGCTGCGTCAGGCAGCGGTTCGTCTTGGCGGCTATGCGATCGTGAAACATTTGCCATTTTCGCTGCGCCAGCGCGTTGACGTTTGGGGCGGAAAGCCATCGTACTTTTTCTTGCTCGAAGGCATTAAGCGAAAAGTGGATCCAAACAAAACGGTCAACGATCAGCGCTTTATTGGGGGGATTTAATCATGAGCACGATAATCAATGAACGGACGGACAGCTCGGCGTGTGCGACCGCGAGCCTCGGCAACTACCGATTTCCCGACTTGCCGGACCCGAGCAAGTGGGCTGATTGCGTCCACTGCGGCATGTGCTTGGAGTCGTGTCCGACGTATGAACAAACCGGCCAAGAGCAGCACTCTCCGCGCGGCCGCGTCCATTTGATGAAATCGGTCGGCGAAGGAAAGCTTGAGTTGACGCCTGATTTGCTCGATCCGATTTTTACGTGCCTCGATTGCCGTGCCTGCACGACGGCCTGTCCGGCCGATGTCGATGTCGGTGGGCTTATTGAACAAGTGCGCGGCCAGCTCCGCCAGGCGGTGCCGCTCACCGGTTGGCAGGCGCTTGTCAGCGACGTTTTCTTAAAAGGCATTTTTCCGCATCCGTCGCGCCTCGATTGGCTCGGCCGCCTGCTGAAATGGTACCAAAAAAGCGGCTTGCAGACGGCGGCGCGCAAAACGGGGCTGCTCAAGGTGATGCCGGACCATTTGGCCGAAATGGAGGCGATTTTGCCGGCCGTCGGTACGCCGGTGCGGAAAAAGTATCAACACCAGCCGCTCATTAAGGCGAAAGGGGAAACGAAGCGGACGGTTGCCGTTTTGACCGGATGCGTCATGGATGTTATGTTTAGTGATATTAACGAAGCGACGATCCGTGTGTTGACCCATAACGGCAATGATGTCGTCATCGTCCCGGACCAGACGTGCTGCGGGGCGCTCCATGTGCACGCCGGCGACCGGGAAACGGGCCGGAAGCTCGCCAAGCAAAACATCGAGGCGTTTCAAGATGTCGACCATGTCATTGTCAACGCCGCCGGCTGCGGCTGCATGTTGAAAGAGTACCCGGAATTGTTCCGCGATGACCCGGAATGGCATGAAAAGGCGGAGCAATTTGCCGCCAAAGTTGAGGATGTGTCCAAATTTTTGCATGACACGGGCTTCAAAGCGCCGAAAGCCGAACTGAACGTGCGCCTCACCTACCATGATGCGTGTCACCTTGCCCATGGCCAGGGCATCCGCCAAGAGCCGCGCGCTTTGATTGAAAGCATTCCAGGGGTGGAAATGGTCGCCATGCCAAACGCCGATCGCTGCTGCGGCAGCGCGGGGATTTACAACCTCACCCATCCGGAGATGGCGCAGGCGGTGCTTGAGAGCAAAATGCAAAACGTGCCGCAAGAGGTGGAACTCATTTCCATGGGCAATCCGGGCTGCATGCTGCAAATGGCGCTTGGCGTGAAAAAATACGGGCGAAGCCAAAAAATCGTCCATACGGTGCAGCTGCTCGATTGGGCATATCAAAAAGAGGAAGGGAAGGACGTGCGTATATGAGAAAACGGCTGATTGCAACGAACGATCCGCACATTCAGGCGCTCGCCCGCATTGTCGGCGAAACGGCAATTTTGTACCGGAAGGAAGATTTAATGGCGTACGACTGCGACGGATTTACCGTCCACCGCCATCTGCCAAGGGCGGTCGTATTCCCGAACAGCACGGAGCAAGTGGCGGCGGTCGTCAAGTACTGCCATGAGCATGACCTTCCGTTTCTCGCCCGCGGCGCCGGCACGGGGCTAAGCGGCGGGGCGATTCCGCTAAACGGCGAAGTCGTGATCAGCCTGACGCGGATGAAGCGGCTTTTGCACGTCGATTTGGAAAACCGGCGCGCCGTCGTCGAGCCGGGGTTCGTCAATTTAAAATTGACAAACTCGGTTGCCCACCGCGGCTACTACTATGCGCCCGATCCGTCAAGCCAATACTGCTGCACGATCGGCGGCAACGTCGCGGAAAACGCCGGCGGCGCCCATTGCTTGAAATATGGGGTGACGACGAACCATATTTTGGGGCTTGAAGTTGTCCTGCCGAACGGCGAAGTGATTGAAATCGGCGCAAACGGCGTCCCCGACCCGCCCGGCTACGATTTGCTTGGGCTGTTGACCGGATCGGAAGGAACGCTTGGCATCGTGACGAAAATTACGGTCCGCTTGTTGAAAAATCCGGAAGCGAAACAGACGGTGCTCGCCTATTTTGACGAAGTGGAAGATGCAAGCCAAACCGTCTCCGACATCATTTCCGCCGGGATTGTGCCGGCGGCGCTGGAGATGATGGACCAGACGGCCATCGAGGCGGTTGAAGCGGCCGCGTTTCCAGTCGGCCATCCGAAAGACATCGCCGCGCTGTTGCTCATTGAAGTGGACGGCATTTCCGCCGGGATTGACGAGCAAATCGACGATATTTTAACGATTTGCCGCCGCCACCATGTGCGCGAAGTGAAAGTCGCCCAGTCAGAGGAAGAGCGGGCGCGCTGGTGGGCGAACCGGAAAACCGGCTTTGGCGCCATGGGGGCGATTTCGCCGGATTATTTAGTGCAAGACGGCGTCATTCCGCGCAGCCGGCTGCCGGAAGTGTTGAACGAAATCGCCAACATCAGCCGCAAATACGGGCTTCGGATTGCGAATATTTTCCATGCTGGAGACGGCAATTTGCACCCGCTTGTGTTGTTTGATGCGAGCAAGCCTGGGGAGACAGAGCGGGCGCTTGCCGCCGGAAGCGAATGCCTCAAGGCGTGTGCAGCGGTCGGCGGATCGATCACCGGCGAACATGGCGTTGGCATTGAGAAAAAAGAAGAGATGCGCTTCATCTTCACTGACGAGGAAATTTTGGCGCAAACGGCCATCCGCGACGTGTTTAACCCGAAAAACTTGCTCAACGCCGGCAAGCTGTTTCCGACGCCGGGGCGGTGCGTAGAGACAAAACGGATACCGTCCGCAGTAAAATGAAAATTTTGCAAAAATGATTGCCAGTCATTTCGTTTCATGGTATCATCTTTTTAGATGAATTAAGAAACAGTGTTTCGTAATAAGAAACAAAAAGGGGGAGAACCGAACGATGGCTGATTACGTACAAGTCGGGACGATTCAAGTGGCGAAAGTGTTTTATGAGTTTGTCAACGGGGAGCTCCTGCCGAACAGCGGGCTCGACCAAGACAAGTTTTGGCGCGATTTTGCCGCGCTCATCGCCGATTTGACGCCGCGCAACAAAGAGCTGCTGGCGCGCCGCGATGAGATCCAGCAACAATTGAATGAGTGGCATAAAGCGCACCGCGGCCGCTTCAATTTTGACGAGTATAAAGCGTTTTTAACCGAAATCGGCTATTTGGAGCCGGAAGTTGAGGACTTCGAAATTACGACAGAAAATGTGGATGATGAAATTGTCATGCAGGCCGGGCCGCAGCTCGTCGTGCCGCTCACAAACGCCCGCTATGCGCTGAACGCCGCCAATGCCCGCTGGGGCAGCTTATATGACGCGCTGTACGGCACCGACGCCATCAGCGAAGAAGACGGCGCCTCACGCGGTTCATCGTACAACCCGGTGCGCGGGGCGAAAGTCATCGCCTACGGACGGCAGTTTTTGGATGAGGCGGTGCCGCTTGCCGAATATTCCCATCAAGACGCAGTCCAATACGCGGTCGTGGACGGGCGGCTCGTCGTGACGGTTGAAGGAGGGGCGACGACAGGGCTGAAAGAGCCGGAAAAATTCGTCGGCTTCCAAGGCGACCCGCAACATCCGACAGCGGTGTTGCTGAAGAACAATGGTCTTCACATTGAAATTCAAATCGACCGCGAGCATCCGGTCGGCAAAACGGACAAAGCCGGCATTAAAGACATTGTGCTCGAAGCGGCGGTCACAACGATCATGGACGGCGAAGATTCGGTGGCGGCCGTTGATGCCGAAGACAAAGTGCTTGTCTACCGCAACTTGTTCGGCCTCATCAAAGGCGATTTGACGGCGACGTTTGAGAAAAACGGCAAGCTGATGACGCGGGCGTTAAACCCGGATCGCGTCTATGAAACGCCGGATGGCGGAAAGCTTGTGCTGCCGGGCCGTTCGCTTATGTTCGTGCGCAACGTCGGGCACTTAATGACGAACAACGCGATTTTGCATGCGAATGGCGAAGAAGTGCATGAAGGGATCATCGATGCCGTCATTACGAGCTTGATCATGAAACACTCGCTCATCGGCAATACGCGCTATTTGAACTCGCGCAAAGGCTCGATTTACATCGTCAAGCCGAAAATGCACGGATCGGCGGAAGTGGCGTTTGCCAATGAGCTGTTTGACCGCGTCGAAGACATGCTCGGCCTCGAGCGGAACACGATCAAAATCGGCGTCATGGATGAAGAGCGGCGGACGTCGCTCAACTTGAAAAACTGCATCTACCAAGTGCGCGACCGCATCGTCTTCATCAACACCGGCTTCCTCGACCGGACGGGCGACGAGATTCATACATCGATGGAAGCAGGGCCGATGCTGCGCAAAAACGAGATGAAATCATCGACTTGGCTGCAGGCGTATGAAAAATCGAACGTTGCCGTTGGGCTTGCCGCCGGCTTCCGCGGCCGGGCGCAAATCGGCAAAGGGATGTGGGCGATGCCGGATTTGATGGCCGAAATGCTGAAGCAAAAAGGGGCGCAGCTGAAAGCGGGCGCCAACACGGCATGGGTGCCGTCACCGACGGCGGCTACGCTCCATGCGCTTCATTACCATCAAGTGAACGTCGCGGCTGTGCAAAGCGAGCTGGCGAACGAGCGAGCCGACTATCGCGACGACATTTTGCAAATTCCGGTTGTCGACAACCCGCAATGGACGGCAGAGGAAATTCAAGAAGAAATCGACAACAACTGCCAGAGCATTTTAGGTTATGTCGTTCGCTGGGTCGATCAAGGAATCGGCTGCTCGAAAGTGCCGGACATCCATAACATTGGGCTGATGGAAGACCGGGCGACGCTCCGCATTTCGAGCCAAATTCTCGCCAACTGGCTCCACCATGGCATTTGCACGAAAGAGCAAGTGCTTGAAGCGCTTAAGCGAATGGCGAAAGTCGTCGACGAGCAAAATGCCGGCGATCCGAACTATCGGCCGATGGCGCCGAACTACGATGATTCGGTGGCGTTCCAAGCGGCGTGCGACCTCGTGTTCCTCGGCTATGAACAGCCAAACGGCTATACCGAGCCGATTTTGCACCGCCGCCGCCAAGAAGCGAAAGCAAAATTTGCGGCTGTGCAGCCATAAGCCGACGCCGGAATCGAGGGGCAAGGGCGGCATCGCTCTTGTTCCTTCCTTATATGAATTATAAATCAGAAAATTCAATAAATAATGAGAAGGGAGGCCGCTCCTAGTTGCTACTGGCCGGTTGTGGAACCGAACGCAGCCAAAAAGGCGGCACGAGAAGACGAGCTCAGGTTAGTAGCCAGGAATTGGATATGGAACAGTTAAGGGAAAAAGCATTGCTTGTCCATCGGCAGGCAAAAGGAAAATTGTCCGTCGAGCTGAAAGTGCCGGTCGTTGATATGAATGACTTAAGCGTCATTTATTCGCCAGGTGTGGCAGAGCCGTGCAAAGAAATTTCCGCCAATCAAGAGGAGATTTATCATTACACGGTAAAAGGCAATTTCGTTGCCGTTGTCTCAAACGGCACCGCTGTGCTTGGGCTTGGCAATATCGGCGCGCGGGCGGCGCTTCCGGTGATGGAGGGGAAAGCCGCCTTGTTTAAAGCGTTCGCCGGCATTGACGCCGTGCCGCTTTGTCTCGACACGGAAGATCCGGATGAGTTTGTCCAAGCCGTCAAACTGCTCGAACCGACGTTTGGGGGCATCAATTTGGAAGATATCGCGGCGCCGGCCTGCTTTATGATTGAGGAGCGGCTGCGCCAGGAAATGGAAATTCCGGTGTTCCATGATGATCAGCATGGCACAGCGATCGTCGTGGCTGCCGGGCTGACGAACGCGTTGAAAGTGGTCGGCAAGCGGCTCACCGATTGCCGGGTCGTCATCAACGGCGCCGGAGCGGCCGGGGTGGCGATTGCCAAGCTGCTGCTGTCGATGGGAGTCGGCGACCTCATTATGTGCGACACGAAAGGGGCCATTTACGAAGGTCGTCTGCACGGCATGAATGCGCTAAAAGAAGACTTGGCGAAACAAACAAACAGGGAGCGCCTGGCGGGAACGCTCGCTGATGTGATCAAGGGCGCTGATGTATTTATCGGTGTTTCGGCTGCCGGCGCGTTGACGCCGGCGATGGTCCGAACAATGAACCGCGGCGCGATCGTGTTTGCGCTTGCCAATCCGGTGCCGGAAATTATGCCGGATGAGGCAAAGACCGCCGGCGCCGCCATCGTGGCAACCGGCCGGTCGGATTTGCCGAACCAAGTGAACAATGTGCTTGCCTTCCCCGGCGTCTTCCGCGGCGCGCTCGATGTGCGGGCGCGAGAAATCAATGAGGCGATGAAAATAGCGGCGGCCGACGCCATCGCCGGGCTCATCCAGCCGGAAGAGTTAAGCGAGGAGTACGTCATTCCGAACCCGTTTGACCAGCGCGTCGTCGCAGCAGTCGCTTCCGCCGTCGCGCGTGCAGCGATGGAGACCGGGGTGGCGCGGAACATTACGAAGCATGAGGAGAAAAATCGCGTCAGAGAGGGGTGACTTGTCGATGAAATTTGCTCGTTTTTTCGTTGATGGGACGGTTCACACCGGTGTTGTAAGCGGCGAAGTCGTCCGTGAAATCGAAGGTGATGTGTTTGGTGAGTGGGACTATACAGGAAGCGTGTTTCGTTGTGATGACGTTGCATTCGCAGCGCCGCTTGTGCCGCGCCATGTGATCGGCATCGGCGCCAACTATGTGGCGTCAAGCGAGCAACGGCCGGCGGAGCTTCCGGACATCCCCGTCTTTTTCTTTAAACCGTCCTCATCGGTCATCGGCCCGGAAGCGGATATCGTCATTCCCGCCGGCGTGCGCGAGGTCAAATTCGAATCGGAACTGGCCGTTGTCATCGGCAAACAGGCGAAATGCGTGAGCAAAGAAGATGTCTGGGCGCATATTTTCGGCTATACGGTCGCCAATGACGTCACCGCGCCGCAATTTTTCCATCCTGATGGACATTGGACGGTTGGAAAATCGTTTGATACGTTCACGCCGCTCGGCCCGGTTATTGAAACGGAGCTTGACCCGCTGTCGGTGTCGGTGAAAGCGCGCGTGAACGGCGTCGAAAAACAAAACAGCCCGACAGAGCTCATGATCATTTCGATCAGCAAAATGATCTCCTATTTGTCCCATGTCATGACGCTGCAGCCGGGCGATGTCATTTTAACCGGAAGCCCGGTCGGCGCTGAGCTGGTTGGCCCGGGAACAGTCATTGAATGTGAAGTGGACGGCATCGGCACGCTCCGCAATACGTTTGTCGCCGCCAAAGCGCCGGCTGTTTCCGCTTCGTAAAGATGAGGGTTTGCTGCCAGCGAAGGGGGACACGCATGCCCCATTGCTGCCGGACGGTGCGTTTGCGGGATTCGGTTTTGCCTGCCTGCAAACGCTCGGTCGTTCGTGTATAATAGCGGGCGGAGAGAACAAATTGAGGTGAAGGCAATGGAAAAAGAAAATATAGTGAAATCTGTAAGTCGGGCGTTGCAAATTATTGACATCGTCAGTGCGAAAAAAGACGGGCTAGGCGTGACGGAAATCGCGAAACAAATGGACATTAACAAAAGTTCCGTCTACCGCATTTTAACGACGCTCGCCCAATACGGCTACATCGAGCAGCATCCGGAAACAGAGCGGTACAAGCTTGGCTACAAGTTTTTGGAAATCAGCTCGAAACTGCTTGACTCGATTGATTTGCGCCAAGAGGCGCGTCCGTATTTGCGCCAGCTCGAGAAAGAGACGAACGAAGTGGTCCATCTCGTCGTCTATGACCAAGGGGAAGTCATTTATATTGAAAAATTGGAAGGAACGGAAACGCTGCGCATGCATTCGAAAGTCGGCAAGCGGGCGCCAATGCATTGCACGGCCGTTGGCAAGGCGATTTTAGCCAGCTTGCCGCCGGCTGTCGCCGCCGAGATCATCGACCGGAAAGGGTTGCCCAGACATACCGATTGGACGATCACCGACCGCGAGGCGTTTTTCCGCGAGCTTGACACCATTCGGCAAAACGGATATGCGCTTGACCTGGAAGAAAATGAATATGGCATCCGCTGCGTCGCGGTGCCGATTTTCGACTATACAGGAAGCGTTGTCGCCGCCGTCAGCGTTTCCGGCCCGACGCTCCGCATGACGGATGACCGCATCATGAGGCTTGCTGCGCGCATGCGCCAAATCGGCAAAGAACTCTCCGCCCGGCTCGGCCATCGGCCGATTCATTCCGTCCAGCCGTAACGGCTGGGCGTTTTGTTTTGCGGCGCGAACGGCCGGCGGGGCATGGCGGACGGAAGGGCATGCAGCCGAGCCGTGTTGCGCTTCGCTTCCCGAAAGCCGCCCGCTTTTCGCCGCGTTTTGCTAGTGCAAACGGCAATGATGCATGTAAAATAGAAACGAGGTGATTTGCAACGTGAACAAACAGACGCTTTCCGAGTGGATCGAACAGCTTCGTCAGGACCCGAACGTCGTTCATTGGCATGAAATTGAGCCGAAAGAAGCCGACACGGTTCCGTTTCCGACCGAATTGAATCCACGGCTGCGCGCGGCGCTTGAAGCGCGCGGCATCGCCTCGCTTTACACGCACCAGGCGTCAGCGTATGAGGCGGTGCGAAGCGGGCGGAACATCGTCGCCGTGACGCCGACGGCATCCGGCAAAACGCTCTGCTACAATTTGCCTGTGCTGCAAGCGATCGCGGAGGCGCCGGAAAGCCGCGCTCTTTACTTATTTCCGACCAAGGCGCTCGCCCAAGATCAAAAAAACGAATTACATGAAATCATCGCCGAGATGGGAACGCCGATTTACAGCTATACATACGACGGCGATACGGCGCCGGCGCTGCGGCAAAAAATCCGCCAGGCCGGCCATATTGTCATCACCAACCCGGACATGCTCCATACCGCCATTTTGCCGCACCATACGAAATGGATGTCGCTGTTTGAACAGTTGCGCTACGTCGTCATCGACGAACTGCATACATACCGCGGCGTGTTCGGCAGCCATGTCGCGAACGTCATCCGCCGCCTAAAGCGGATTTGCGCCTTTTACGGCAGCCGGCCGGCCTTTATTTGCACCTCGGCGACGATCGCCAATCCGCAGGAGTTGGCTGAGCGGCTGATTGGCGAACCGGTGGCGCTGATTGACAACAACGGGGCGCCGAGCGGACGGAAACATATCGTGTTTTACAATCCGCCGGTCGTCGAGCGGACGATGAACGTCCGTCAAAGTGCGACGAAAACGGCGGTCGAACTGGCGCGGCAGCTTTTACGCAACCGCATTCCGACGATTGTGTTCGCCCGCAGCCGCGTCCGCGCCGAACTTATCTTAAGCCATTTGCAGGCAGCGGTGAAGGGGCGGATTGGGGAAACGACGGTCCGCGGCTACCGCGGCGGCTACTTGCCGAACGAACGGCGCGCGATTGAAAAGGGGCTGCGCAGCGGGGACATTATCGGGGTGGTCAGCACAAACGCGCTCGAGCTTGGCGTTGATATCGGCCAGCTGCAGGCGTGCATTCTCGCCGGCTACCCAGGAACGATTGCCAGCACGTGGCAGCAAGCCGGCCGCGCCGGCCGCCGCCATGGCGATTCGCTCGTGATTATGGTGGCCGGTTCAAGTCCGCTTGACCAGTACATCGCCGCCCATCCGGAATACTTCTTCGCCCGCTCGCCGGAAACAGCCCGCATCAATCCGGATAATATGCTCATTTTAGTCGACCATCTTAAATGCGCCGCGTACGAGCTTCCGTTTCGGCGCGGCGAGACGTTTGGCGGAGTCGAGGTCGAAGAAGTGCTCGATTTTTTGGCTGAGCAGGGGGTGCTTTATGAGCGCGGCGGCCGCTGGCATTGGATGAGCGAAGCGTTTCCGGCGCAAAACATTAGTTTGCGCTCTGCGGCGCAGGAAAATGTCGTCATTATCGATGTTTCTGACACCGCCCGCCATCGTGTCATCGGTGAGATGGATCGCTTCAGCGCGATGACGCTGCTCCATGAAGAAGCGATCTATTTGCACGAAGGGACGCAATACCAAGTTGAGCAGCTTGATTGGGAGGAGAAAAAAGCGTACGTCCGTCAAGTGGATGTCGAATATTTCACCGATGCCAATCTGGCCGTGCAGCTTGAAGTGCTGTCTGAAGACCGGACCGCCGAACGAGGGGCGATGGCCGTCAAGTACGGCGATGTATCGGTCCGGGCGATGGCGACGATGTTTAAAAAGTTGAAACTGTCGACGTTTGAAAACATTGGATGGGGGCCGATCCGCCTGCCGGAAGAAACGCTTCATACGTCGGCGGCATGGCTCGAATGGATGGAAGTGCCGCCGCGGTTTTCCCCGGCGTTGTTTGAGCACATTCTGGTGGGCATCGCCAACGTGCTTGGCCATCTAGTGCCGATGTTTGTCATGTGCGACCGCTCGGATATTCATGTTGTGCCGCAGCTGAAGGCGCCGCACTCCGGACGGCCGACCATTTTCCTTTATGACCGCTATCCGGGCGGCATCGGTTTATCGGAAGCGCTGTTTGAGCGGTATGAACAAATGCTGGCGAAAGTGAAAGAGTGGGTGGAGCGCTGTCCGTGTGCGGATGGCTGTCCATCGTGCATCGGTGCTCTTGATGCGGCAGGGATGCCGGTCAAGCATGAATTGGTGCAGTTTTTAGCTGAACAGCTCGCTGTGCGGAGCGGTTCCTCGGCTTAGCGCCAACCGCGCCCTGCGGCGCAGCTTCCCGGTCATCGAGACTGGACGGAAAGGAAGGGCGAGACGGATGAAGCCAAAGCTGTCGCAATGGAAAGAGTTGCTGGCCGCCCGGCATCAACCGAAGGCTGCGGCCGGAGAACTTGAAGCGGAAGCGGGTGAATGCCGGGCGGCGGACGTGCCGTTTGCTGAGCAGTGGCGACAATGCGGCGTTGTTCCGCATTCGTTTGCCGGCGATTATTGTCTTGTCCGCGAGACGGTGTACCCGCTTGATCACGAACATGGCCGCTATCGGCTCGGCGCGTTTTATGAGGTGCACCGGCGCTGGCAGGAGGCGCCGTTTTCCCACCCGCTCTCGTGCCGCGGGTTTGCCGTTGGCGACTTGTTCTTTTTTGACACGGAGACGATGGGGCTTTCAAGCGGAGCGGGAAATGTCATGTTTTTGCTCGGCCATGCCCGCTTTGCCGGCGATTGCGTCATCGTCCGCCAGCATTTTTTGCCGCATCCCGGAGCGGAAGTGGCGCTGTATCAAAGTTTCTTATCCGATGTCAACTATACGACGCTTGTTACGTACAATGGAAAAGCGTTCGACTGGCCGCGGCTGAAAACGCGCCATGCCCTTGTCCGTGACATGGTGCCGAAGCTGCCCGCGTTCGGTCATTTCGATTTGTACCATGCCGCCCGCCGATTATGGAAAGGTCGGCTCGATTCGCTGCGGTTGGCTGAAGTGGAGCGGCATATTCTTGGCGTCAAACGGAACGATGATGTGCCTGGTTTTTTGGCGCCGATGATGTACCAAGCGTTTTTGCAAACGCCCCATCCCGACCGGATCATGCCCGTTTTGCGCCATAATGAGCAAGACGTGTTGTCGCTCATCGTGTTATATATTCATTTGTCGATTCAGCTGCTTGACGCAAACCAACTCACCGATCCAGGCGAACAGCTGGCCGCCGCCCGCTGGTTGGAAACGGTCGGGGAGACGGCGGCCGCGCGGGGCGTCTATGAACAGGCGGGCGCCGGGCAGGCGAAAGAAGCGCATATGGCGAAGTGGCAACTGTCGCTTTTATATCGGAAGGAAAAACGGTATGACGAGGCGGCGGCGCTTTGGCGCGACTTATTGGAGTGTGGCGTCTATTGGAAGATGAAAGCAGGCCTTGAGCTGGCGAAAGCGTACGAACATTACTTCCGTGACCTTGACGAAGCGCACCGTTATGCGGCGGCGGCGTATGAGGCATGGCGGTCGCTTGCCAGGGCGAGCCGGCAGGCGGCGGACGGGGAGGAGCAGGAGTGGCGCAAACGGCTTGAGCGGCTTATGCGCAAGAAAAACAGGTCGGGAAAATGAGACGCCCATTTCCCTGGCAAGCGCAAAATGTGACAGAAACAGAAAAATTCCTGCTCTTTTATTGCGAATCTTGTAGAAAAATAAAAAAACGTGTACAATGGCATCGGAATGAACGAAAACGAGGGCAGGGAGAAGAATGTGATGAGGAGCATGTACAAAAAAATTTTGTACCTCTTTTTTATTGTCGTCGGCTTGACGTTTGTCGTGTTCCATTATGTTTATTAACGGTTTCAACACGATGCCCGAGATGACCGGCGCCGCGTGGGCGGGGCTGAAGAAGCGGATTCGGTTTGGCAGCGCCGCCGTGCAAAATGGGTATCTACACTAGTACGAGTTCGGTTCGTTCATCATAGGCTAGTATTGTCAACTAACAGTCTAGATGAAAGGAGAAGGATGCCTATGCATTGCCCGCCTTATGTGACGGCGCCGATTGTTCATCCGCCTCAATGCTGTGTCCAACATCATTTTCAAGCAACGATTGTGCCGCATATCCATCCGTCGCATACGATGCATGTGTATCACCAACTGTATGAACATCGCCATTATTTCCCGCATACGGAATCGGCCGTCGCTCAGGCTGCCAACCGGCACCTGTATTGCCCAGGGCCGATGCCGCCGTTCCCGGTTGGATGTTAAACAAACGGACAAAGGGGCCGCTCGCCGGCCTCTGTTTTTTGTCAAACGGTGTCCGGACCATGCGCTGGAACATCCGTTTTCAAGTGTGAGGGGATGGATGGAATCATTTCCTTTTATTAGGTTTTGCAACCGGAATAAGGAAAACGTCAATTGACAACCGGACCGATTTCTGAAAAAATAAAGAAAAGAGTTGAAAGCGGATTGAGGTGAAAGCCATGTCAGCCAATCGCGTAAAACTAACGCCGAAAGACATTTTAGAAAAGGAATTTAAGGTGAGCATGCGGGGGTACAATCAAGACGAAGTGGACCAGTTTTTAGATATGATCATCAAAGATTACGAAGCGTTTCAGCAGGAAATTGAAGAGCTGCAACAAGAAAACGCCCGCCTGAAGCGGCAAGTCGAGGAGCTGCAAAAGCGGCCGTCGGTATCGGCCGGGACGACAAACTACGATATTTTGCAGCGCCTGTCCAATTTAGAGAAACATGTGTTTGGTCGGAAGCTGTACGAGTAGGCGATGTAGACAAATTCCAATTTTTTTCTCTTGCTCTTATGTGAAAAATCGATTATACTGTAAGATGCTCGCAGCGTTAATCATGCTCGGGTAATCGCTGCGGCCGGTTTCGGCCGTAGAGGAAAGTCCATGCTCGCACGGTGCTGAGATGCCCGTAGTGTTCGTGCCTAGCGAATCCATAAGCTAGGGCAGCCTGGCTTCGGCTGGGCTGACGGCGGGGAAAGAACCTACGTCCCGGCTCGGGATATGGTTCGATTACCCTGAAAGTGCCACAGTGACGGAGCTCTAAGGGAAACCTTAGAGGTGGAACGCGGTAAACCCCACGAGCGAGAAACCCAAATGATGGTAGGGGCACCTTCCCGAAGGAAATGAACGGAGGGAAGGACAGGCGGCGCATGCAGCCTGTAGATAGATGATTACCGCCGGAGTACGAGGCGCAAAGCCGCTTGCAGTACGAAGGTACAGAACATGGCTTATAGAGCATGATTAACGTGGTGATGGCATCATGAAAAGCCCTCCTGCATGAAGGAGGGCTTTTCTTGTATCGGTTGTTTTGCAGGATGGTTATACTTGGAGATGAAATACATATTGCCTGCCAGAATAGGGGGAAGCGGATGGAGCGATTTTCAATCATTGCCACGGCCGCGATGGGGCTCGAAGCGGTTGTGGCGGATGAAGTGCGCCGGCTTGGCTACGAATGCCAAGTGGAAAACGGCAAGGTGATGTTTGAAGGTGATGCGGCTGCGATTTGCCGCGCCAATCTTTGGCTGCGCACTGCCGACCGTGTGAAGCTCAAAATCGGCGAGTTTCGGGCGACGACGTTTGAAGAGTTGTTTGAGCAGACGAAGGCGCTGCCATGGGCGGATTATTTGCCGAAAGACGCCTCGTTCCCTGTTATTGGAAAATCAGTGAAATCAACGTTGTTCAGCGTCTCCGATTGCCAAGCCATCGTCAAAAAAGCGGTTGTTGAAAGCCTAAAGGAGCGCTATCGGCTGTCGTGGTTTCCTGAAACAGGGGCGCTCTACCGCATCGAAGTGGCGCTCCATAAGGACATCGCCACCTTGACGATCGATGCGAGCGGCGCCGGGCTGCACAAGCGCGGCTATCGTCTCCGCCAAGGGGAAGCGCCGCTCAGAGAGACGCTCGCCGCCGCCTTGGTGCTGCTGACCAACTGGACGCCGGACCGCCCGTTTGTTGACCCGTTTTGCGGCTCGGGCACGATCGCCATTGAGGCAGCGCTCATCGGCCAAAACATTGCCCCTGGATTCAACCGCGACTTTGTTTCCGAACAATGGCCGTGGATCGGGAAACAAGTGTGGGAGCGCGCGCGCGAAGAAGCAGAAGCGCTGGCCCGCTATGACCAGCCTTTGGATATTATCGGGATGGACATCGATCCGCACATGGTGGAAACCGCCAAGGCGAACGCGGCGGAAGCAGGGCTTGCCGATTTATTGTCGTTTCGAGTCGGGCGGGCGGAGCAGTTTCGGACGGACAAGCGGTACGGAGTGATTGTCGGCAATCCGCCGTATGGGGAGCGGCTTGGCGAACGCCGGGAAGTGGAAGCGCTCTATCGCGCCATCGGCCGCGCCTACGCCTCTTTGGATACGTGGTCGGTCTATATCTTAACCGCCCACCGCGGCTTTGAAACGCATTACGGCCGACCGGCAACCAAACGGCGCAAGCTGTTTAACGGCTTTATCGAAACGCATTACTACCAATATTGGGGGCCGCGGCCGCCGCGTGAAGGCTAGAAGTTGACTTCTCGGCGGCGATCCATCATAATATTGTCTTGTTATTGGGAATAAGCGCGCAACAAACTTGTTGCGCGCTTATGCATGATGATGCCGGGGGAGTTTATGCCAATTTGGAGGGGTGGCGGCGATGAGCCATGATCGTTATCCATTTACAGTAGAAAAAAACGAAAACTTCTTTGACAAGCTCAGCCAATGGATCGGCGATGTTTTTTACGATATTTTGCCAGAGGCCGGGTTTGAGCTGCGCGATGAGCAAATTTATATGGCGTTCCAGCTCGAGCGCGCGTTTCGCGAGAAAAAGGTGATGTTTGCCGAAGCCGGGGTCGGCACGGGAAAAACGATCGTCTATTTGCTGTATGCGATTTGTTACGCCCGCTACACTGGCAAGCCGGCCATCATCGCCTGCGCGGATGAGACATTGATCGAGCAGCTCGTCAAAAAAGAAGGGGATATCGCCAAATTGTCCGATGTGCTTGGACTGCATATCGACGTCCGGCTGGCCAAATCGCCGGATCAATATTTATGTTTAAATAAGCTCGAAGAAGTCACGACATATGATGACGAGGATATCGAATTATACGAGCGAATTTTTGATGAGCTTCCGGCATTCGTCCACGATAATAAACCGATGCAGTCGTTTTACCGCTATGGCGACCGGAAGGAATACGCCCATTTGAGTGATGAGCAGTGGAAAAAAATCGCCTGGGACCCGTTTCAGGATTGTTTTACATGTGAAAAGCGGCACCGCTGCGGCCAGACGCTTTGGCGCGATTATTATCGAAAAGCGACGGATTTGATCGTCTGTTCGCACGATTTTTATATGGAACACGTCTGGACGTATGAGGCGCGCAAGCGGGAAGGCCAGCTGCCGCTGTTGCCGGAGGCGAGCTGCGTCGTGTTCGATGAGGGGCATTTGCTTGAGTTTGCCGGGCAAAAGGCGCTGACGTACCGGATGAAAGAGACGACGCTTGAGATGCTGCTGACAAGGCTGCTCGAAAACGACATCCGTGAACAGCTCGCTTATTTAATTGAGGAGACGTTGGAGACGAGCGCGCGCTTTTTTGCGGAATTGAAAGCGTGCGCGAAAGATGTTCCCGGATCGAACCGGAAAGAAATTTCGCCGTCGCCCGCCCTGCAGCAATGGGCGAAGCAGCTGCACAGGCAAATCGTTGAAATCGGCAATGAGCTTGTGTTTGAAAGCGAGACGTATACGATCGACCATTATCAGCTGAACATCGTGGACGAATATTTGGATCAAATTCAATATTCGCTCGACTTGTTTTTGACGAACGCCGATGCGATCACATGGCTTGAGTCATCGCGCCAAGAGGCGACTTTGGTCGTCATGCCGCGCACCGTGCAGGAAGTGCTGCGCGAAAAAGTGTTCAGCAAACGAATGCCGTTTATCTTTTCATCGGCGACGCTGTCGAGTGGAAAATCGTTTGCCTATATTGCCCAAAGCTTGGGCATTGATGACTATTTGTCGTTCAGCGTGCCATCGCCGTTTGATTACGATGAGCAAATGACAATTTATATGCCGACGTTCCGCGCCGGCGAGACGCTGTTTGCGGAAAAATATCGCTATGCGCTCGAAAAATTGCGCGAAACCGGCGGCCGGGCGCTCATCTTGTTCCCGACGCGCGAAGAGCTGCTCCAATTTAAAGAAGAAGCGGCCGATGAACCGTTTTCGTTCTTGTTTGAGGGAGACCGTGAAATCAGCGATTTGGTCGCCGAGTTTCAGCGCAATGAGGAGACCGTGCTTTGTTCGGAACATTTATGGGAAGGGCTTGACATCCCGGGGCCGTCATTGTCAAACGTCATCATTTGGTCGCTTCCGTATCCGCCGAACGATCCGGTGTTTCAGGCGAAACGGAAGGCATACCGCGATCCGTTTTGGAGCGTTGATGTGCCGTACATGCTGCTCCGCCTCCGTCAAGGGGTCGGACGGCTCATCCGCACCCGCGACGATCGCGGCATCGTCTCCATTTTTGTCACTGACCGCGACGATGCGCAAGTCATCCAAGCGGTCAAAGAGGTGCTGCCGACAGCGGTGAGGGAAGAATAAGTTCTTCCCTTTTTCTTTTTGCAGCCGAAGCGGATATTTCCCGATGTGTCAGCAGGAAAATGACCCCTTGTTATGGAAATGATGATACGGCCAGCAAAAATAGTGGGAGGATGGGTCTCGATGAAGCGAATGGAAGAACAATTTTTGGAATACGTCAAAAAAATGATGGGATACCATGAGGCGATCGGCCTCATGTATTGGGATTTGCGGACCGGGGCTCCGAAGAAAGGAGTCGGACAGCGCTCGGAAGTGATCGGCATGCTGTCGGCGGAAGCGTTCCAAATGTCGATATCCGAAGAGATGGCGGCGTTTATCGCCAAACTGTCAGCCAAAGGGGTGTATGAACAGCTTGGTGAAGTGACGCAGCGCACGCTCGATGAGTGCAAAAAAGAATATGAGCGCAATAAAAAAATTCCCGTTTCCGAATACAAGGAGTATGTAGTGCTTCGCTCCAAAGCGGAAAGCGTCTGGGAAGAGGCGAAAGCAACCGCTGATTTTTCCCGTTTTCGCCCGTACTTGGAGCGAATCATCGAGTTTCAGCGCCGTTTTATCGAGTACTGGGGATATGAAGGGCATCCGTACAACACGCTGCTTGATCAATATGAGCCGGGCATGACGGTCGAGCTGCTCGATCAGCTGTTCGGCCGGCTGCGTGAACGCATCGTTCCGCTTGTACAAGCCGTTGACGCCGCCCCTAATAAGCCGGATACGTCGTTTTTGTTTGCTGCGTTTCCGAAAGAACGGCAACGGGCGTTTCTTTTGGAGCTGCTTCCGGAACTCGGCTATGACTTTGGCAAAGGGCGGCTTGATGAGACGGTTCATCCGTTTGCGATCGGGTTGAACCCAAACGATGTGCGCATTACGACGCGCTACGACGAACGCGATTTTCGCACCGCCATCTTCGGGACGATTCATGAGTGCGGCCATGCCCTGTATGAACAACATATTTCCGAAACGCTTGTCGGCACGCCGCTTTGCGGTGGGGCATCGATGGGCATTCACGAGTCGCAGTCACTGTTTTTCGAAAATATGGTCGGCCGCCACTATTCATTTTGGAAGCGGCATTATTCACGTCTTTCGCAATACGCGCCATCGCAGTTTGCCGGCGTTTCGCTGGATGCGTTTTACCGGGCGATCAATGAGGCGAAGCCGTCGCTGATCCGGATTGAAGCCGATGAACTGACGTATCCGCTTCACATTATCATCCGCTACGAAATCGAAAAGCAGCTGTTTGCTGGCGATATCGAAGCGGCGGACTTGCCGGACGTATGGAATGAGAAATATGAGCAATATCTTGGCATCCGCCCGTACAACGATGCGGTCGGCGTGTTGCAGGACGTCCATTGGTCGGGCGGCAGCTTCGGCTATTTTCCGTCGTATGCGCTCGGCTATATGTACGCGGCGCAATTCAAACAGGCGCTCGAAAAAGAACTCGACATGGCGGCGTTGCTTGAAGAAGGGAACATCGCGCCGATTCGTGAATGGCTGACCGAGCGCATTCATCGATTCGGAAAAACGAAAAAGCCGCTCGACCTTGTGCGCGATGCCACCGGTGAGCCGCTCAACGCCGAACACTTGATCCGTTATTTAGAAGAAAAATATAAAGCGATTTATTGTCTATAAAGCAAATCCCCCTCTCCGGTTTGGAAGAGGGGGGATTTGTTTACCATAATTTGTATCCTTTCGACCCCGGCGGAGCATTTTGAATGATGTCAATGAGCGGCACCGTATAGGCGATGACAATGAGCGCCACAACGAGGCCGATCCACAGCTTCCAGTTTTCGAGCGCCAATGCCGCCCGTTCCTGCGGGGCGGCCGCTTCGGCGACCGGGAATTCGGTTTCGCCTTTCGGAGCGAAAAACGCTAGGTTAATGACGATGACAAGAATCAAAATGATGCCGATGAACAAAATAGTGCCGCCGACCGCCTGGGCGATTTGGTACGGAATCCATTCAAGCGCCTGCGGCGAGTTGCCGTATGTGGAGAACGCTGAGCGCCGCGGCGCCCCGAGCAAGCCGGCAAAGTGCATCGAGCCGGACATAAATGTCATCCCAACGGCCCAAACGATCGTTTGGATGATGGCAAGCCGGTTCATCGCTTTCGTCATCACCCGGCCGGTCAAATGCGGGATGAGCCAATACGATGCGCCAAAAAACGTTAACACAACCGTCGTGGCAACGGTCAAATGGAAGTGGCCGGTCACCCAAATCGTGTTATGAACGACTTGGTTGAGCTGGTGCGAAGCATTGATGATTCCACCCGTGCCGGCCGGAATGAAAAACAGCATCCCGACAAACGGCGCGAAAAAGCGGGCGTCGCCCCACGGCAATTTCCGCCACCAGCCGAACAGGCCGGTTGCCCCCTGCGAGCGGCCGTACGATTCAAACGTCGCAAACATGGCAAACGCGGTCATGAGCGACGGAATGATGACCATAAACGTCAAGACGACTTGCACGTACTTCCAAAACGGCGAAATCCCTGGCTCTAGCAATTGATGGTGAAAGCCGACTGGAATCGAAAACAGCAAAAACAAGATAAACGCCAGCCGCGCGAGCGAATCGGAGAACATTTTGCCGCCGATCACTTTCGGGATGACAGCGTACCAAACCATATACGCCGGCAATAGCCAGAAGTAGACGAGCGGATGCCCGAAATACCAAAACAGCGTCCGGCTCAAGAGCACGTTCACCCGATCCGTGAGCCCAAGCGACCACGGAATGAGCTGAAAGACGACGGTGGCGGCTACGCCAAGCGTGCAGATGAGCCATAATACCATATTCGTGACAGACATAAACGCCAACAGCGGGCTCGCCTGGCCGCGGTGCGCCTTCCGCCAGCGCGCGTAATGGGCAAACATTCCAAACCCGCTCACCCAGCTGCCGACGACGACGAGCGCCAAGCCGATGTAAAAGCCAGCGTGCGCCTGAAGCGGCGCGTAAAACGTATATAAGACAGATGCTTGGCCGGTTAGGATGAAAAAGGCTGTGCAGGCCGTCCCTGCCGTCATCATCCAAAAACCGATCCAGCCGAGCCGGCGCGAACCGTCCGAGAGCGCTCCGGTCGTGCGGCTGACCGCAGCGAACTGAAAGCCGATAATGAAAAACGTCGTCAGCACAAGCCCAAGCAAGACGCCGTGCGTCGTCAAAATCGTGTAATAGCTGATCCCAGCCGGCAGCTCAAACTTGCCGGAACGGACGAGTGTTTGCAACAAACCGGCGAATCCCCCGAGCGCCAGGGCGGTAAAGGCGACAAACAAATGTGCCAGCGCCAGTTTGGCGTCGCGGCGATCGACTTTTTCCAACGAGTTCACCATCTCACTCCACCACCTTAATGCGCGCCGTCATCATATGGTGGCCGGCGCCGCAATATTCATTGCAAAGAATCGTATACTCGCCCGGTTTGTCAAACGTCGTTGTCAAGCTGTTGACATAGCCGGGTTCGACCATCATATTGATGTTCGTTCCGGGAATTTCAAACCCGTGAATGACATCTTTTGAGGTGACGTTGATCGTCACTTTCGCTCCTTTTGGAATTTCAATGGCATTTGGCGTAAAGGAAAACGCGGCCACGACGATGTTCAGTTCGTATTCGTCATCCCCTTTTTTCACAAGCCCCGGATGATCAAACGGCGGGGTGGTGTCCACTTTTTCCGGATCGATCGTCGTCAGGCAGCTTGGCGGCTGCTGTCCGGCGGCGAAAGCGCTCACGCCGACGACCGTCAAAAAGACGATCAAACAACCGATGCCGAACGTCAGCCAAATTTTTTCATACTTATGAATGTGCATCTCAAGTCCCTCCCTTGCCGCTTACAGGCGGTGTAAAAATAAAAAGTAGACGCTGACCCAGGCGAAAATGATGAAAAAGCCGAGCAAAAACACGGACGACAGCGTGCCGCTGAGCGCCGGCTCTTTTTCCTTTTTTGTTTGCCGGGCCATTGCCGTCGGTTTTGTCCGCTCTGGTTTGGCCATCCTTTCATCCCTCCTCGTGCGTTTTGGATTCATCCCCCATAACGTTGACAGGCAGGTGCGCCAAGCGCGAGTTTCCCTGCTTTGACACTATCATAACCGTACAAAACGGCCGCAACAGTGACTTTTCTCACAAAAACAACACAAGAAGTTTGAACAAATGGTGACGATTGTGAACAATGTAGGAAAAGGGCGGGAAGGAAAAAGGCGGCGGATCCGTCTGATGAGGGACAGCGGCATCGTCGCCGGCGGCCTCACCGCCATCCTTTTAAATGCCGTCTTCCATTTCGGGAAGGCGAGAAAATCGGCTGCACTGCCGTTGCAGGAACAAAAAATTTCATAATCGTATTGATCGCTTTCATAGAAATCCATCAGCTGTTCCTGAGGCTGCGGCCGCGCTTCGTGCCGCCGCTGCGGGGAGAACGGGCGTGCGTTTCCGGCAGTGCGCAAGCAAAACAAAGACAGCCGGCTGTGAAACGGTCCCATTGACGCCAATGGCTCGCCGGCTGCGGGCCGGGGAAAAACATTCATCCCGCTGAACGAACCGGCGGGATTTTTTTGTTTTCCTATTGGGAAACGGGGCGAAATACAGTAAAATGAATGTAAATGACATTGACGGAAACAAAGGGGTTTTGGTCATGGGGAATATTGTGATCGAGCGGCCGCCATTGCGGCCGTGGCTGGCGAAAATGACAAATATGCACGACCGGCTTCAGCAAGCCGGCGACAACGAAAATGCCGATAAAGTGAAGCAGCTGATCGAAAAAACGGCAGCCGGCGAGCTGGTCATCGCCTTTTGCGGCCATTTTTCCGCCGGAAAATCAAGTTTGATCAACGCGTTGCTCGGCGAGCCGCTGCTGCCGTCGAGTCCGATTCCGACGAGTGCCAATCTTGTGAAAGTGAAAGCCGGTCCGGATTGCGTGCGCGTCTTTTATCATGATGATCCGCCGGTTGAATATGAGCCGCCGTACGATCCGGAGCTGATCCGCGCCCAATGCCGGGACGGGGAGACGATTGAGTGGATCGAAATCAGCCGCGAAACGGGCGCCATCCCCCCGGGAGTGGCCATCTTGGACACGCCGGGCATCGATTCGACCGATGACGCCCACCGGCTGGCCACCGAGTCGGCGCTTCATTTGGCGGACGTCGTCTTTTATGTCATGGATTACAACCATGTACAGGCGGAGCTAAACTTTCAATTTACGAAACAATTAACAGATGAAGGAAAAATCGTGTATTTAGTGGTGAACCAAATCGACAAACATCGCGAGGACGAACTGCCGTTTGCGGCGTTTCGCGCTTCGGCGGCCGAGGCGTTCCGGCGCTGGGGGGTCGAAGCGGCCCGCTTGTTTTTCCTATCATTAAAAGACCCAGCCCATCCAGAGAATGAGTGGCAGGAGTTGACGGCTTGTTTGCGCCGCTTGGTCGCCGACAAAGACGAATGGCTTCTTCGCGGCGCAGAAGCGGGATTGAGGCGGATTGCCGCCCGCCATCTTGAACAGCTTCGCGCGCGGCATGAGCTGCTTGAGCAGGAGTTTAAAGCGCGCCTCGAGGCGCTTGGCGGGGCTGGCAGTGAAGCCGAGGCCATGCAGGAGCTCGGGCGCTTGGAAGCTGAGCTTGCTGATTGGCAAACGGCGCGGGCGCGGGCGGAGGAAGCGTTTCGCGCTGAGCTTGACCGCGTGCTGCAAAATGCCTATTTAATGCCGTTTGAGACGAGGGAGCGGGCGGAAGCGTACTTGCAGGCGATGCAGCCGAATTTCAAAGTGGGCCTGCTGTTTGCAAAGACCAAAACGGAGCAAGAACGCGAGCGGCGGCTTGAGGCGTTTTACGAAAGCGTCAAAGCGCAGGCGGCGGCGCAAATCGAGTGGCATGTCCGCCAGCTTCTTCTCCGGTTCGGGAACGAGTGGCACGCCGACGGCGCCTGGCTCGGCCAGTGCCAGCAATGGACGGCGGATTGGGATCAGACGCTGCTTTCAAGCCTTGTCAAGCAGGGGGCGGAAGCAAGCGGTGCGGCGCTATTAAACTATACGGATGAGGTGGCGATGGCGCTGAAAAAACGATACCGCGACGCGGCGCTCGCCTTGTTTGCCGGGCTCGCGGTGCAAATTGCCGAGCGGGCGGCTGCTCAAGCGAAAGCGCTAGAAGGCCGGCTTTCGGCAGCACGCGAAAAAGCGGAGCTCATCGCCCGCCTTGCCGGCTTGAAAGCGGAAGAGGAGGAGCGCCAACGCGCGCTCGAGCGGTTGATTGCCGCTTCGGGCGATGAGGTTGTGCTCGATGAAGAGCGCCTCGCTACGCTGACGGCGCCGCCTCATTTCCAGAAAGTGCGCCATGCGCAAGCGGCAGAGCGGCCAGCAACAACGGAACCGGCTGTGAATCATCCCGCCGCCCAAGAGCAAGCGCTCAGTCGGGAAGCGGTGGAAGGAGCGGCAGAAGAGAGCGCGGACGGGCGGCGCGCTTTGGCGGCGAGTGGAAAGCAACGGAGCGATGAGGCGGCTGATCGGCTCGAGGAGGCGGCCGCCTGGCTCGAGCGGACCGATTTGTTGCGCCGGTTCGTCGGCCCGTTGCGCGACAAGGCGCGCCGGCTTCGCGAGCGGGCCTTTACGGTCGCGTTGTTCGGCGCCTTCAGCGCCGGCAAATCGTCGCTGGCCAACGCCTTGCTTGGGGAGCCGCTTTTGCCGTCTTCGCCGAACCCGACGACGGCCGCCATCAGCAAAATCGCTCCGCCCGACCGGGAGCATCCGCACGGAACGGCGGTTGTCAAAGTGAAGGACGAGGCGCAAATATGGGCTGATGTGCAAGCCTCGCTTCGCCAGTTCGGCTGCGAGGCGAAGTCGTGGGATGAAGCGCTCCGCCATTGCGCCCGCCTTGCCGAATCCGGGGCTGAGCGTCCGGCGCAAAAGCCGCATCTCGCCTTTTTGGCGGCTGCCGCCGCCGGATATGAGCGGATGAAAAACCGGTTCGGGACGAGGCTGTCGATCGGATTTGCGGAGCTTGAGGCATATGTCGCCGATGAGGCGGTGTCGTGTTTCCTTGATGAAGTCGTGTTGTATGCCGATTGCCCGCTCACCCGCCAAGGGGTGACGCTTGTCGATACGCCGGGCGTCGATTCATTAAACGCCCGCCATACCGGGGTGGCGTTCCATTATATGAAGCACGCCGATGCGCTGCTGTTTGTCACGTATTACAACCACGCGTTCTCGAAGGCAGACCGGGAGTTTTTGCTGCAGCTCGGGCGCGTCAAAGATGCGTTTTCGCTTGATAAAATGTTTTTCATCATCAATGCGGCTGATTTGGCCCAGTCGAAAGAGGAGCTTGAGGCCGTCATTTCCTATATGAACGGAGAGCTCGCCCGCTTCGGCATCCGCTTCCCGCGCCTTTATGCGCTCTCAAGCCGCTTAGCGCTGGCGGAAAAAACGGGGGCCGAGCCCGGTCCGCGCGGCGTCTTGGCGGACTCCGGCTTGTCTGTCTTTGAAACCGACTTCTTCCGCTTCTTAACGGAAGAACTGGCGGAAGTCGCCGTCGAGAGCGCATATGCCGAGCTTGAGCGGGCGCGGCGGGCGGCAGAGGAATTCGCGCGCGCCGCCGGGCAGAGCGAGGCAGAAAAAGCGGCGAAACGCCAATCGCTTGAAGCGGCGCGTGCACAGATGCACGCCGTGCTCGCCGCCGCCGGCGACGCCTACGGCCGCCAGGCGCTCAGCCAAGAAGCCGACGAGCTTTTGTATTACGTGAAACAGCGCGTCTTCTTCCGCTTGAACGATACGTTCAAAGAGGCGTTCAATCCGGCGGTGCTCCGCGACGACCAAGGCCCGGCGCGTCGGGCGCTCGAGCGTTGCCTCGACGAGTTGCTCGCATCGGTTGGCTTTGATTTGGCCCAAGAGTTGCGGGCGACGAGCCTGCGCATCGAATCGTTTTTGCACAAGCGGCTCGCCGAACAGTTTCATCGCCTTTGCGGCGAGCTCCGCCGGTTTGACGAAGCGCTCGCGCTCACGCCGCCGGAGGCGTTCGCCTTCTCGGCGCCGGAGTTTGCCAACGCCCTTGGGGATGTAGACCGGGTGCGGTTTACCAAGGCGCTTTCGCTGTATAAAAACGCCAAATCGTTTTTTGAGCGCGACGAAAAGCGGCGGATGAAAGAGGAAATTGAGGCGGCGCTTGTCGAGCCGATCGACGCCTATTTGGCTGAGCAAAAAGAGCGGCTTGTGGCGACGTACGCAGAACAATACAAGGATGCCGTCGCCGCACTTTCGGCCGCTCTCGCGGAACAAGTCGACAGCTATATGGAGGGCTTGCTTGCCGCGCTCGCCGAAGCGGCGGATCATGAGGCGCTCGCCCGCATCGAAGCGGCGCTTCGCGGCCTTCTTTCGGGCCGCGTCGGGGAGGCGCGTTGATGAACCGGTTTCACGCTTGCGCTACATGCATCCACTACCGTATAGAAAAGCGAGCCGACGGGCTGTACACGTATTGCCGCCGGCTCGGCTATGAGACGAAGCCAAACTATCGGTTCAACTGCTGGACGCCAAAACCGAACGTCCGGCGTTTGATGGAAAAAGAAGCAGGAAAGGACGAGGACCATTGAGCGAAGTACATCACGCCATCACCGCCCATATCAACAAACAGCACGCCATCTTAAAGCGGTTTGCCGCCCTTGAGCTCGAGCGCGAGCGGCGCATCGATGAGGCGGTTGAACGGTGCCGCCGCGGCGAGCCGTTTACGGTCGAGGCGATCAATGAAGTGACGAAACAAATGAACGAGCTGGCCGCCGGCGGCCTCGTGCCGGCGCGCCGCTATGTAACGCCAGAGATGGTGCGCGACTACGTGCGCCGGCTTGAAGAGAAGTAACGCACACAGCCAAAGCGTTGGCATTGGCTGCCCGGCTGCCGGCCTGTAAGCAGACCGGGCTGATGAAAACGAAAGAGGGGGGAGAAACAATGGCGTCTCTCGTTTCCCACGAATGGCTGTTGGCGCATTTGTCCGATGAAACCATCCGCATTGTTGATTGCCGGTTTTGGCTTGGCGATCCGGCTAAAGGGGCGTCTCTTTACCGGGAAGACCATATTCCCGGAGCGGTGTATATGGACTTAGAGCGCGACTTGTCGGGCCCGGTCGGAGAGCACGGAGGCCGCCATCCGCTTCCATCAGCCGCCCAAGCGGCGGACGTGTTTAGCCGGGCCGGCATTGACGACACGACGACGGTCATCGCCTACGATGACCAAGACGGGGCCATGGCCGCGCGCTGTTGGTGGCTGCTCCGGTATTTCGGCCATGCGCGCGCATACGTGTTGGATGGCAACTACAGCGAATGGAAACGAAAAGGAAATCCGGTGATGCGCGCCATTTCAGCTGTGCCGCCGCGGCGGTTTCAGCCGCGTCCGGACCGATCATGGCTCGCGACGGTCGAGGATGTGCGAGCCGCCGTTCGCGACCGTGCAGCGGTGCTCATTGATTCCCGCGAGTGGAAGCGGTATGCCGGGTTGGAGGAGCCGATCGACCGCCGGGCCGGCCGCATTCCCGGGGCGGTGCACCGATTTTGGAAAGACGGGGTGACGGAAGGCGGCTACTGGAAAAGCGCGGCTGAACAAGCGGACCGGTTCGCCGGCCTTGACCGCGAAGCCTCCATTATCGTCTATTGCGGCTCCGGCGTCACCGCTTGTCCAAACGTGCTCGCCCTAAAAGAAGCCGGCTACCGCAACGTCCGACTGTATGTCGGCAGCTTCAGCGACTGGATTTCCTATCCCGATCATCCGGTTGAAACGGACCACCCGTCCTCGGACGCCTAGTTTCGAAATGGTTTCGCGCATCGTTTTTCTCCGGCAGCGCATACTATGTGTGAACCGTTGAAACAAAAAGGAGGCGAGTGCATGGGACGGACCAAACTTGGCAACGCCAACGCCCAACGGAACAACAACGCCAAAAAGAAAAACGGCTTCAATGAATGGACGAGCGAGTTTGCTTCGTACGCCGAGGTGGAAGCCGAGAAACTGAAAAACGACCATAAAAACATCCGTTAATGACGAGGGCTCGCCCCTCGTTTTTTCGTCCTTAGACGTCAACGTTGGCAAACACAAACGTATGTGCTATAATGATGGGCAGAGCGGCGGAGGGCGCTGGATGGAAGAAAGGGCGCCGGCCGGCAGGGAGGGAAATGCGTGCGGAAATGGTTCGTCGTCCTATTGTTTTTGGCCGTTGCCGGCTATGGTCTTTGGAATGCGATGGCTGCCGGGAACGAACAGGAAACAGACGAAATAGAAAGCGGCCCGGGCATCGGCCAGACGGCCCCTGATTTGACGCTGCCGACGCTTGGCGGCAAAGCCGTCCGGCTGTCTGATTTGCGCGGCAAAGCGGTTGTCCTCAACTTTTGGACGTCGTGGTGTCCGCCGTGCAAAAAGGAAATGCCGGAGCTTGAGGCGTTTTACAAGCAGCACGGCCGCGAAGTCATGTTGCTTGCCGTCCATTTGACGACGCAAGATACGCTCGATAATGCGGAGCGATTTGCGAAAGACAAAAAACTGACGTTGCCCGTCGCCTTGGATGTGCGCGGCGAGGCGCTTCACCGATACCGAATCCAGACGATTCCGACGACGTATATCATCGACCCAAACGGCGTCATCCGGCAAAAAATCATCGGCCCGGTGACCGCCGCGCAACTCGAAAAGAAGACAGCGCTCTTTCGTTGACCGAACAGTTTTGACGGAAGGCGCTTTTTTTCATGGTTCATTATTTTTCGAAAAGTTGTCATAATTTTTATCTTTTTTGGGCATGAATAAGATTACAATATAAATGAGGGGAGGTTGATAGCGATGAGACGATCCCGCAAAATGACTCTCCAAGAATTGATCAGCGAGAACAAACGGCAATTGTTGAACGACCGGGAAGCGCTCGAGAAAATCGAGAAAAAGCTGGAAGAGCGGATGCTCAAGAAAGCAGAATAACCCATGCATAGCGGTCCTCCGGGCGGACAGACTAGATGGCGAGGAGGCGAAGACAATGAGCAATCCGAAAGGAAGCCGCAAACATTTTGTTCCCAACCATATCGGAACACAGCCTCGCGCCGCTGGAGGAAACAAAGGCAAACAAATGCAAGATCAATCCGGCCAGCATGCTCAAGTCATCCAAACGAAGGGTGAGTAGCTGGAAAATCTTGTAAAGGAGGAATCCTATATGCCGCGTCCGAAACCGGATGACCGCAGCGACAATGTTGAGAAGCTGCAAGAGATGGTGCAAAACACCATTGAAAATATTGAAAAAGCCGAAGAAACGATGCAGTTTGCTTCCTCGGAAGAGCGGGAGAAAATTCGCGAGAAAAACCGCCGCCGCGAAGAAGCGATCGCGGCCATGCGCGCGGAAATTAAAGACGAAGCCGCTGCACGGGAGCACGGCTACCAATTATGACAAAGCTGCCCCGATGCGGGCGGCTTTGTTTTTTGGGTTGCCGCTTGAGCGGCCGGACGGACAAATGGTAACATAAAGGAGAAGCCCGGCAAAAAATGGAGGGAGAACGAACATGAAAGTGGCAGAAAAACAAATTGAAGTGCGTTATGCGGAAACAGACCAAATGGGCGTCGTCTACCACGCGAACTATTTAGTTTGGATGGAAGTCGGGCGTACGGAATTGATCAAACAGCTTGGCTTTCATTATGCCGACATGGAGAAAGAAGGCATCATTTCGCCTGTTGTCGATTTGCAAGTGTCGTACAAAAAGCCGCTTCGTTATGGGGAAACGGCGACCGTCCGCACATGGATTGACGCTTACGACGGCATCCGCGTCACGTACGGCTACGAAATTGTTGCCCCGGACGGCGAGGTGGCCGTGACCGGCAAATCGCAGCACGTTTGCGTCAAGCGCGATACGTTTCGGCCGATCGTCATCCGCAAATATTTTCCCGAGTGGCATGAAGCGTATGAGCGGGCGAAACGATAAAGGGGAGCGGTGCGATGGCGTTTGGCATTCGCCGGCAGGAGCTTGCGGCATGGAAAGAAAAAGTGAAGCGCGGCGAAATCGCCTTTTTGACCCATTATTGGCATGATGAACGGTTTCCGCACTGCACGACGGTGACGAAAGTCGGCTGCGCCGATGTCGAAAAACTTGCCGCCTGGGGGAGGCAATACGGGCTGAAGGAAGAGTGGATGGACCGGCGCAACGAGTTTCCGCATTTCGATTTGCTTGGGGAGACGCAGGTGCGCATTTTGCGGCAAGAAGGCCGGCTTCATGAGCTGGAACGATTCACGAAACGGGGGAAGAAGGAGTCATGATCGATTTGGCTGCTGTAAAAGAAATGGCGAAACATACGTTAATCGAGACGCTCGGCATCGATATCATCGAGCTTGGCGAAGGGCGCGTCGTGGCGACGATGCCGGTCGACCATCGCACGCATCAGCCGGCCGGGCTGTTGCACGGCGGAGCGTCGGTTGCCTTGGCTGAGACGGTCGCCAGCATCGGCGCGTACGCGCTTGTGGACCCCAACACGGAAAACGTCGTTGGATTGGAAATCAACGCCAATCACGTCCGCGCCGTTCGCCGCGGGACGGTGACGGCGACAGGGACGGTGTTGCACCGCGGCCGGACGACGATGGTTTGGGATGTGCGCATTACGGACGAACAAGGGGAGCTCGTCTGCATCTCCCGCTGCACGATCGCCATTATTCGAAAAAGCTAGCGTCACGGCTAGCTTTTTTCGCTGGTTAATGGAGCAAAAACACCGGTTCGCCGCTTTTTTCGTCCAAATCAACCGTCAAATCGCGGCCGTCAAAATACCATTGGTCGCTGTCTTCGACAAAAAACGTCACGCCGTCAACCGTTGTCTGCGCCGCTGGCTCTCCTGCCGGCTCATCTTTCGCCATGCCAAGCGAAAACCCTTTTTGCACGGTGCTGCACCCGCCGTAGCGGGCAAAAAAGCGGATCGCATCGCCCGGCTTCAGCCCGAGCTCCCGCTTGTACCAATCAAACGCTTTTTTGGTAATGATGATGTTCATGGCTTCCCCTCCTCACTTGTATATTATAAGCGAATGGAAAACAGCCGGTAAAATGATTGTGTGAACATTGGCTGACAATTTCAGGACAAAGCGTTTCCACAAAGTGGCGTCGTCCTCCTCCGGAGCAGCTTGAGTAAAATGGCGGCTGGCGGCAAACAGTAAAAGCGAAGGGGGTGAGGGCGGTGGGCAAAAAGCGGACGTTTCCGCTCAGCTACGAATCCGACGGACTGATGGGGAAAAGCAATGAAAAGCATCCGCGCCGCTCGGACAGCCGGCAAACGGGCAAACAAGCGCCTGATTTTTTCAACACGACGCCATCGAGCGAATAAAAAAGCCGAATCGAACGGGCGATGGTTGAACATCGCGCTGTTTTGTGAATAAAGTAGCCAGTAGGCTGCTTTTTTTCATGGCAACTACTATACAAACGGGCCGGTCCGCGTTATCATTACTTGAGGGACATCTTTTTCGAAAGGAGTGGCGTTTTCGTATATGAGTAGTTCGAGCCCGAACGAACCGGAACCGGAATATAGCGGGGAACGCGGCCTGTTCTTTTTCCGCCCGCTGCTCATCATACGAAAACGAGCTCCGGACGGAAAGGAAGAGGCGCCGCCTTCCTCGCATGAAAAGGAGGAAGGATGCCAGATGATGAAAATGTATTTGTCTGATGCGAGCGGCAAAATGCGCGAAATTGACCGGATCGAAAACGGCTGCTGGATCAATCTCGTCGCTCCGACCGAGGACGAAATTCGCTACATCGCCCACCATTTGGACATTCCGATCGATTCGATCAAAGATGCGTTGGACGACGAGGAGCGGTCGCGCGTCGAAAAGGAAGACAACCATGTGCTCATTATCGTCGACATTCCGATCGTCGCCCATGATGAAGTGGACGGCCCGATTTATGAAACGATTCCGATCGGCATGATCATTACGAACACATGCTTTATCACCGTCTGTTTGCAAGAAAATCCGATTTTTGAGGAATTTTCAAAAAACAAAATCAAAAACTTTTACACGTTTATGAAGACGCGGTTTGCGTTGCAAATGCTGTACATGATTTCCACGTATTATTTGCGCTACTTGAAGCAAATCAACCGGCGGACGAGCGAAATTGAAAAAGAGCTGCACCAGTCGATGAAAAACAAAGAGCTGTTTTCGCTCCTTAGCATGGAAAAAAGCTTAGTCTACTTTATGACGTCGCTCAAGGCGAACAACATCGTCATGGAGCGGCTTATGCGCCTCAACTATTTGCGCATGTACGAAGATGACCAGGATTTGCTGCAAGACGTCATTATTGAAAACAAGCAGGCGATTGAAATGGCCGAAGTATACAGCAGCATTTTAAGCGGCATGATGGATGCGTTCGCTTCGGTCATCTCGAACAACTTAAACATTGTGATGAAGTTTTTGACCGCCATTACGATCGTCATTTCGCTCCCGACGATGGTGGCGAGTTTCTACGGCATGAACGTACCGATTCCGTACCAACACTCTCCGTACGCCTTTTTGATCGCGATGGCGCTCGCCGGTTCACTGTCAGCGGCGACGGCGTACATCTTTTGGAAAAAGCGATACTTTTGACGGCCGGCGGAACAACGGCTGCCCTATTGTTCGGGCAGCCGTTTTTGCGTTCTTGCCGCCACTCCGCCGGAGAGGATAAACTTCATCGCCTCTTCCGGCGCCATGTCGATGACTTCAACTTGTTCTTTTGGAACGAGGAGCGTCAGCCCCGCAACTTGAAACGTCTGCGGAACATAGACGGCCACATAATCGGCCAGCGGATCGTGCCAGGCGCCGACGTCATCCATTGTAATGAAGCCGAGGCATTTCCAGCCGCTTTCCGGCAGCGTGACGAGCACGACTTTGGAAAACGACCGTTTTTCCCCGATCAAAGAGGCGATCGTATCTTTGGCGACCGAATAAACGGTTTTCAGGAAGGGAATGCTTTCAAGCAACCGGTCGATCAATCGAATGAGGCGGCCGCTCACGTATTGCGTCGACAGCCAGCCGCAGACCGTGATGAGCGCAACCGTTGCGAGCAAACCAAGGCCGGGGACGTAGCGGCCGTCCAGGTGTGGGCGGACGTATTGACCGAGCAATCCGTCCAAAACGGTGAATACTTTGTAGCACACATAGACCGCTACGAAAATCGGCACGATCGTCAACATGCCGTTTAGGAAATTTTTGGCCAAAAAGCGCATCCGTTTGCTCCCCTTTCCTTCATTCTCTTTGGCGCGGAGCTCCCCACTTCGATCGACGGAAACAAGCGGGAAGCTGCTCCTTTCCTACCATACCAGTTTTTCTTTTTGCCGACAACGCTTTTAAAATATCGAACATTTATAAGTGTAAACGGTAAAAAAGTTCGTATTTTACCTTGACGAACCGCCTCGTATTCCGTATACTTTCCAAGTGGAATACGAAAAGTGGGGGATGGCGCAATGAACAACCATTACGATGTCATCGTGGTCGGCGCCGGGCCGGCTGGCATTTTCACCTGTTACGAACTGACGCTGAAACTGCCTGGAGCGAACGTGCTTTTGATTGATAAAGGGCATGATATATACCGGCGCAACTGTCCGATTTTGCAGAAAAAAATTGAGAAATGCCCGCCGCCGGCCGGCAAAAAAGACTATGCCGGCTGCGTGCCGGCCTGTTCGATTACGAACGGGTTCGGCGGGGCCGGAGCGTACTCGGACGGCAAATTCAACATCACGAGCGAATTCGGCGGTTGGATGACCGATTATTTGCCTGCCTCAACCGTGCTTGACCTCATCCGTTATGTGGATGAGATCAACTTAAAACATGGGGCGACGACATCGATCACCGACCCGATGACCGACAAAGTGAAAGAGATTGAGCGGCGCGCGTATGCCGCCGGGCTGAAGCTGCTGCGCGCCTATGTCCGCCATTTGGGCACGGAGCAAAACTTAGAAATTTTAAAAAGCATTTTTGAGTATTTGCGCGAGCGGATTGCGATGCGCTTTCAGACGGAAGTGGACGATATTTTGACGGAGCGGACGGAAAGCGGCCATGTTGTCAAAGGAGTAGTGCTGAAAAACGGCGAAACGCTGACGGCGGAAAAAGTCGTCATCGCCCCGGGGCGCGACGGCTCGGTTTGGCTGAGCAAAGTGCTGCGCAAACGCCGCTTGCGGATGATCAACAACCAAGTGGACATTGGGGTGCGCGTCGAGACATCGAACATCGTCATGCAGGAAATCAACGAGCATTTGTATGAGGGGAAGTTTATTTTCAATACGTCGGTCGGAACGCAAGTGCGGACGTTTTGCAGCAATCCGTCCGGGCATGTCGTCGTCGAAAACCATTCCGGCATTATGCTCGCCAACGGACACGCCTACAAAGACCCGAAACTTGGCAGCAACAACACGAACTTCGCCCTTCTTGTCTCGCATAAATTTTCCGATCCGTTTGACAAGCCGAACGAGTATGCCCATGAAATTTCCCGGCTGGCGAACGCGTTGTCAAACGGCGGCATCATCGTGCAAAAATACGGCGACATTTTAAAAGGACGGCGGTCGACGGAAAAGCGGATTAAAGAAGGATTTATTGAACCAACGCTAAAAGAGGCGGTGCCGGGCGATTTAGGCCTTGTGTTGCCGTACAACACGATGAAAAGCTTGATTGAGATGACGGAAGCGCTCAATCACGTCACCCCGGGGCTGGCGTCGGAACATACGCTCTTTTATGGCGTCGAGGCGAAGTTTTATTCGGCGCGCCCGAAGCTAAACGACCGGTTTGAAACAGAAATTGCTGGGCTGTACGTTGGCGGCGACGGCGCCGGCATTACGCGCGGCCTCGCCCAAGCGAGCGCTTGCGGCGTCTGGATCGCCCGCGACATCGTCGAAAAATTGACGCGCTAAGCTGAAGGCGGCAAGGCAGGCTGTCCGAAACGGAAGCTTGCCTTGTTTTGCATCGGATGGTTCATCGGCGGGCGTTCGCCCGAAAAGTAAACTTAAAATCAATTTAGGTTGACAATCAATCGCCCGATTCGTTACGATAAATGTAATGATGTGGAAAGGGGAGAGGAACGATGGCAAATTGGCTTCATTTGGCTGAACAAGTGCTCGACGGCCATGAACTGACCGACGAGGAAGCGCTGGCGATATTGGATTGTCCGGACGAGGAGCTGCTCCTTCTTTTGCAAGGGGCATACCGCATCCGCTCGGCGTACTACGGCAACAAGGTAAAACTGAATATGATCATTAACGCTAAGTCCGGTCTCTGTCCGGAAAATTGCGGCTACTGTTCCCAGTCGGCCGTAGCGACGGCGCCCGTGAAAACGTACAAAATGGTTGATAAGGAGACGCTGCTCCGCGGAGCGGAAGAAGCGCACCGGCTGCGCATCGGAACGTATTGCATTGTGGCGAGCGGCCGCGGGCCGAGCGATAAGGAGATCGACACCGTTGTGTCCGCGGTCAAGGAAATTAAAGAGCGGTTCGGGCTGAAAGTGTGCGCCTGCCTGGGGATTTTAAAGCCGGAGCAGGCGGCGCGGCTGAAGGAGGCGGGCGTGGACCGCTATAACCATAATATTAACACGTCAAAACAGCACCACCCGAACATTACGACGTCCCATACATACGACGACCGGGTGCGGACGGTGGAAACGGTGAAAGAAGCGGGTCTTTCGCCGTGTTCCGGCGTCATTGTCGGCATGAAGGAAACAAAGCGGGATGTCGTTGAGATGGCGCGCAGCCTGCGGACGCTCGACGCGGATTCCATTCCGGTCAACTTTTTGCATGCGATCGACGGAACGCCGCTGGCCGGCACGAACGAGCTAAACCCGCGCTATTGCTTGAAAGTGTTGGCGCTGTTCCGGTATATGAATCCAACGAAAGAAATCCGCATCGCCGGCGGACGCGAAGTGAACTTGCGCTCCCTTCAGCCGCTCGGGCTGTATGCCGCCAACTCGATTTTTGTCGGCGACTATTTGACGACGGCCGGGCAGGAAAAGGCGGCCGATTATCAAATGCTTGAAGATCTCGGATTTGAAATTGAATTTGCCCCAGCACCGCCCGCCGGGGTGGTGTAACGGTTGACGGGGCTGACTCAAAAGTCCCTTTTTGATGAAATGTAACCGAAGTATGTGAAAGAGACCACCTCTGAAATCCTCGGTTTTACCGGGTTTTTCGTGGTGGTCTATTTTTCTATGTCGCCCCAGATAGGAGCATTACCGCTCTTTTGGGTCAGCCCTTTTTCATATGGCTAGTCCGGGATCGGTCATTGGAAACGGCCTCTAGAAGGACGGGGATTTTATGGAAACAGCGGCCCGATGGTTGGCATGAAACGCGAACGTGGCGCGTACGATGGCAATACAAGCGGCAAAAAAAGCTTCACAAACAGAAAAAAGCTCATTATAATAGCAACAAAGAGAAAGGAAGAGGATGGGGAAACATGGCAAGATCGTTTTATCGTTACTTATTGCGCTTCCGCCACGGGTGTGAAGAAGATCCAATCGTCCGGTTTGCGAACGGGGCGTACGATGACCACAGCTTTCCAAAAGGATCGGCCGACTACGAGGAGCTCAGCGGGTATTTGGAGGTGCATGGCGATTATTTGGAAAGCATGGTTCTCTTTGATGAACTATGGGAGCAGTTTTTACACGAAGCATAACATGGAAGAGGGTTTTGCTCCGAATATTGACAGCGCTTTCAATCGTTTTTCCGCGCTGGCAAAGGTGTCCACCCTTGTATGCATGCATATACTATACTAACCATTTGTTCAACAAGGGTGGGAGATGCCAATGAGCGCGCCGAAACGCCCGAAATTTTCTGTCGGCGATATCGTCGTCAATACATTGTACGGAACAGTCGGAACCGTCACCGATATTCAGCAAGTAGACGGCACGTTTTTGTACGAAATCAACCATGGCCATAGCCTGTTTGCTGAGCAGACGCTCGTGTTGTTGTCTGAATTTACCGGCGATTTGTGGATTGCCGAAGAAATTGAAATTGAGCTGCCGTTTTTCCTTGGCGAAATTGTCCGCGTCCGCGATTATGGCGGCCAATTGTTCAAAGTCGTTGGAGTGCGGACAGAAATTTACCGCTATTATGGGGAAGGATGGGAAGAGACGATTTATGAATTGAAACGGCTGACGGACGGCTGGGAAATTGAAGTCCATCTTGAAGATATGATTCCGCTGGCCGATGGGGACGAAACGTCCGTCACGCTCGTGCAAGATATCGTGATCGCCGCGCCGATGAAGGCCTCGATCGCGCTGCCGCCCGCCGGCGGCGAAAAGAGTGGGCCGTCGGTTGACGACCTGCTTGATATGTACAATGACTACAAAGCGCTGTATGAATGGTTCGGCGATGACCAATACAAACGAATGATGGAAACGGTTGTTCAACGGTTGCAAACGATTGTAAACTACCATAATAGGAACTGACAAAGAACAAAGAGAAAGTAGGGAATGCCGGCGAAGAGGACGAACGCAGCCATTCTGTTAACAATTGTTTCCATTATTTTATCTGCAATCGTCAGCTTGTCCATTTTGTTCCGCCTCCGTATTTTTTTGTTTTATTGGTACATATGGTATGAAGGAAGCGGAAAAAGTAGTACAACATGATTTTTGACATAAAACGGAAGGCGGCGACATACAACATTACAAAGGGGGGCGAGATGGAGTGAAGGAGATTGAAGTGATTATTGATACGGAGGAGATCGCCGAATTTTTTTACCAACAGCTCATCCGCCGCGGCTTTGTGCCGACGCAGGAGGAACTGGAAGAGCTCGCGGATATTACGTTTGACTATTTGCTGGAAAAATGCATTATCGACGAAGAGATTGATGTCGACGACGAGTAACCGTCGTCGTTTTTACAATTACTCGGCCGCCGCGATGGCGGCCGCTTTCATCATGGCCAAATGCCGCTCGTCACTTCTGGGTGGCGTTCAAAAAACGTGAAATAGGCGGCTGTGCGCGTGATGTTGTTGAGGTTATGCTCCGCCGTTTTCTGCTGAATCATAGCAACGGCCGCCGCCTCGTCGTCGCTCGGGCGTTCGTACCTTGAAACGGAAAGGCGGTCGGAAAGGCGGCAGAACAAACGAGCATCGGCAATGCGAACGGGATGACGGTATAAAAATGAGCGGTAAACGTATTCGAGCGGGCGGCGCAGCACGGTGAGCGGGCGAATCGGCATCCGGTTTATGGGGACCGGCGATATTGTCTTGATCGACGAAGGGCGGAAAGGACAGACGTACTACCGCCTCTGCCCGGATGGCTGGAAACGGGTGGAACGCCAGCTTGTCTGTTGACGGAATATTCAAAAAGACAGTCGCCTTCAACCGATTGAGGATGGTATAATAGCAATAACATCGAATAAAGCCCGGCCGTTTAGGGAACGGATAAGAAAGGAAAGGGGGCGGATCAGATGGAAGAGCAAAGACAACGGCGCGACACGCCGACGGTAGCGCCGGGAATTGACGATGATGAAGTGTTGAACGAAAAGGCGACGGAAGAGGAAATTGAGCGCGGAGACTATACGAAAGTCGTCACACTGGCGTGGGACGAAGTCGAGCCGTCGGAGCCCTGATCGAAATAGAAACCCTTGTGCGGCACAAGGGTTTCTCCGGGTTTGTTACGATTCGGGATTGTCGTGATGGCCCGGGCCGTTTTTCCGGCCGCCGGCGGCCGAGTATTCCTTGGCGTGCGCTGCGTCTTCGGCGATCAACGCCTCTTTTGGAATATGGTTGTTCTTTTTCTGCCCGTTGATGCGGTTGCGATGCTTTTTGCCCATCGTTTTCCCTCCTTGAACTGTCGTTGTCGTTAGTGTATGCGGCAAAAGGGCGGTTCATCGACGGAAAATGTTTGCAGGCGGCGCCGGGCGGGCGGAGCGGAGACTGAAGGGAACTGGGAGGGGGACGGAATATGGCCGCATTGGCGCTGGCGCTGTTGCTGTGCGTCGTCTCGATCGCCGCGTCGCTTTGGCTCAAAGAGCAGGTGGAGCGCGTTTTGTTTCGCTGGAGAAACGTTCCTGTTCTCCATGCGGCCAATATCGTCATCATTGCGGCCATCGTTGCGGTTGCCTATTATCGGCTGAGCGGCATCGGCCTCTACTTGCGTGATTTGGCCGACATCGATGGATTTTGGTATGTATTTGCCGGAACAACGCAGCTTGTGCTGCCGCTTTATTTGTTCGCCTGCTGGCTGCTCGCCAGGCGGCGCGGGCGCGAGAAAAAATATACGCGCAGCAAAGACAAAAAGGTGCTGTATATCAACGAAAGGTATCTTGCGCGCCGCTATCGCGACGATTATCGTTCGAAAACGTCTTAAAAAGGGAGAGCAGCTCTCCCTTAAAATTTTGTTTTTTCTTTTTTGGACGTTGACGGCTGGTTGTTCGCTTTTGAGGATGGATTCGTTTTGTTGGCGTACTCCACCGCCTGCTCAAGTTTCTTTTTCACCGTCTTTCCTCCTTTCCCGCCGTGTGGGCACGAATAGTATGCCCGCCTTTCGCTCAAGCTACTCGAGGCAAGACTGCCATTTTCCGCAAACATATGATATGATAAACAAGGGCATGGCCGAACCATAACCGTTCGAAGTCATAAGGAGGAATCGAGTTTGAGCGTACATATCGGAGCCAAACAAGGGGACATCGCCGAACGCATTTTGCTGCCGGGCGACCCGCTGCGCGCCAAATACATTGCCGAGACGTTTTTGGAAGGGGCGGTGTGCTACAATGAAGTGCGCGGCATGTTCGGATTTACGGGGACATACAAAGGGCATCGCGTCTCCGTCCAAGGGACGGGGATGGGAGTGCCGTCCATTTCGATTTATGTCAACGAATTGATCCAAAGCTATGGAGTAAAGACGCTCATCCGCGTCGGAACATGCGGCGCCATTCAACCGGATGTGCGCGTGCGTGACGTCATTTTGGCGATCGGCGCATCCACCGATTCCAACATGAACCGTCTCATTTTCCGCGGCCGCGATTATGCGCCGACGGCGGATTTCCACTTGCTGCGGACGGCATACGACGTTGGAATGGAAAAAGGATTGGCGCTCAAAGTCGGCAACGTCTTTACCGCCGACATGTTTTACAACGACGAACCAAACTGGGAAACGTGGGCGCGCTACGGCGTATTGGCCGTCGAGATGGAAACGGCGGCGCTCTATACGTTGGCGGCCAAATTCGGCTGCCGGGCGCTGTCGGTGCTGACGGTCAGCGACCATATTTTAACCGGCGAGGAGACGACAGCCGAAGAACGGCAAACGACGTTTAACGAAATGATCGAGGTGGCGCTCGAAGCGGCGGTTCGCAGCAGCTGATGATGCGGCGGCTGTTCGGTGCGCCCCGGGAAACAGAAAAGGGGAAGATGAATGAATCAGCGTTGGCAAACAGCGGCGCTTATGTGCCTGTTGCTCGTTGGCTGCCAAACGGGAGGAAGCGGTGACGGCGGCGCGGCCGGCTCGCCCGGGCAGCCGGCGGAACATACGGCGCCGCCCAGCGTTCATGAACGAGAGGAACTCAACCGGCCGGTTGACCCGGATTTGCAGCTTGAAGCGAAATATTGGAACGTCATCGAGGTGCGAAACGGCCAAAAGGTCATTATGAATCCGGACAACATTTTGGTGCTCGTCAATAAAGAGCAGTCGCTTCCGTCCGGTTACAAGCCGGCCGATTTGGTTGTGCCGCGCGTGCCGTTTTCGTTTGCCGACCCGAATGCAGAAAAGCGGCGTATGCGGGCCGAGGCGGCCGCCGCGCTCGAAGAAATGTTTGCCGCCGCCCGCCGCGATGGCATCGAGCTTGTCGCGGTGTCCGCTTACCGGTCGTATGAGCGGCAGAAGGCGATTTTTGCGGAGGAGGTGCGGCAAAAAGGGGAGAAAAACGCCGTCCAGGCCGTCGCCCACCCGGGACAAAGCGAACACCAGACAGGGCTTGCAGTCGACATTAGCAGCCGGTCGATCGGCTGCCAGCTGACCGAGGCGTTCGAGGCGACAAAAGAAGGACAGTGGGTCGCTGCCCACGCGCACGAATACGGGTTTATCATCCGCTATCCGAAAGGGAAGGAAGCGGTGACCGGCTACAAGTATGAGCCGTGGCATCTTCGCTATGTCGGGCGGAAGGCCGCCGCCGTGATGAAAGAGCGCGGCATGACAATGGAAGAATATTTTCAAGCGGTAAAAAAAGTGTAAAGACGGGGCTGGCCCAAAAGAGCGGCAATGCTTCTATCTAGGGCAGCATGGAAAAACAGACCACCACGAAAAACCCGGTAAAACCAAGGGTTTCAGAGGTGGTCTCTTTTTTACATACTTTCGGTTCCATTTCATCAAAAAGGGGCTTTTGAGTCAGCACCCGTGTTCGTTTGTTGCAGCCCCTATGTCTCACACCAAAACACGCAGTACCCGAGCCGGTCGGCAAATTGCGCTGTCAGCTGCTGATGCTTCTGCCACATGCTTGCCATCTCCGGCGTCGTCGGGAAGACGATGACGGCCGGCGCCCCTTCGCCCGCCGCCTCCGCCGCCGTTTTGTAAAAGAAATGGCGGCAGCGGAATCCGTTTTGTTCAAGCGTTTTTTTCCATTCGCCGGGCGTCATCAGCCGCTTGAAGCCGTAGAACGCGGCGATCCGCTGCTGCTCGGCGGCGGTGAGCCGCTTATGGTATGCTTCGATGCCGATGAACGTGCCCCCTTTCTTCAGCACGCGGCAGATTTCAGCAAGGGCAGCAGGCAGTGAAACAAAGGCGAGCACCGATTCGGAAAGGACAAGATCAAACGTGCCGGCGGGAAACGGCAGCGATTCGACCGAAGCCTGGTGCAGGCGAACCGGAACCTCCATGGCACCGAAACGCTGCTTCGCCTTGGCGATCATTTTGGGATGGAGATCGATGGCCGTCACGTCCGCGCCGTACTGTCTAGCGATATACGCCGCTGTCTGCCCTGTGCCGCAGCCGACGTCAAGCACGGCGGTTGAGCGGTCAATATTAAGTTTACGTAAGATTTGTTTTGTCAACTCAAAACCGCCGGGGTGGGCGCCGTCAATCCCCATGTCCGCCAACCAGTCCAAATACGTCATCATGGCATTCTCTCCTTTTTCACTCAGTTGGTTTATCATATGCCAGAGAGCCGTTTTTTGTCTTTGAGCAAAAAAATTGGCTTGTCCCTATACTCATGAAAAAAAGCAATTTTGTTGCTATAGACCCAACCGCTATCAAGCTGGTACACTGATACGTGCAAGAACGAGAACGCTAGGTTGGTGAATGGAGTGGAACGGAAACAACGGGCGGAGGCTGGGGTGTTGTTAAGCCTCTTTATCTATCTTCTGCTGGCAGCCGGCAAGCTTTTGGCCGGGGCGGCAGCCGGATCGGACGGAGTGAAAGCGGACGGATGGAACAATTTGAGCGATGTGATGGCTTCCGTCGCTGTCTATATCGGCATGAAAATTGCCAAAAAACCGCGCGACCGCAATCATCCGTACGGACATTCGCGGGCGGAGAACATTTCGTCGCTGTTGGCCGCCTTTTTCATGATGTCCATCGGTATTGATGTGATTACAGACGGCGCCCGCACGCTTCTTGGCGGCGGGAGGGAGGCCGCCCCCGATTGGCTGGCGGCAGCGGTCGCCCTTGCTTCAGCAGCAGTGATGTTCATCATCTATGTCATCAATGTGCGGCTGGCGCGGCGGACGAACAGCATGGCGCTGGCGGCCGTAGCGAAAGACAACTTATCGGATGCACTCGTCAGCATTGGCGCCGCGCTTGGGATTGTCGGCGCGCATCTTGAGTGGGCATGGCTTGACCCGTTGGCGGCGCTCGTCATTGGTGCGCTCATTTGCAAGACGGCGTGGGAGGTGTTTATGGAAACGGCCCATGCGTTGACCGACGGGTTTGATGAAAGAAAGCTCGCCATTTACCGGCAAGAAATCGCTGCGGTCAGCGGGGTGCGCGATGTCGCGGACATTAAGGCGCGCATGCTCGGCAATGACGTTGTGCTCGAAGTAACCATCCGCGTCGATTCGCAGTTGACGGTAGTGAAAAGCCATGAAATTGCCGACGAGGTCGAGCGTTTAATGAAAAAACGGCATAACATCCGGGCGACGCACGTTCATGTGGAGCCGGAAGCGGTGCGCTGAGCGGAGGCCAAGCAAACGGGGGCGCGGCCGTCGCGCCCCAACCGCCTGCCGATCAAGAGGGAGGGATGGTCCTCTTTTTTTCGAATGCTGCCGTCCGATGGACGCTCCTGCTTTGTTAAGGCATCGTTCCATTCGGCGGACAAAAGCGGCTTTCGGCGGGCACGGGGCGGCGTTGCTGCGCCGATGTTCCGGCCGTTTTTTCGGCGGCCGGCGAGGAGTAGTTTTTCGGCAAACGGCAAACAATACGAATAAACGCATCAGTTAGAAAGGAGACTCGTGTATGTCCATCCATCCGAACCCCCGCTTGCCGCTTGGCGGAATATACGAACGGCATGCGCCGGCGGGCGGCCAGTCGTGCTGGTTTCATTTCACCGCCGCCGCCAAGCCGGATTTGGAACGGCTCCTCTCCTCGCTGTCGATTCATCCGCTCGCCCGAAAACGGCTTATAGGTGGAACAGACATTCCACTGGTCGATGAGTACGAAGGATTCCTTTTTGTATCGTTGTTTATCATCCGTCCGTCCGGCCGAACGGCGAACATTCGCCTGCTTGCCGCCGAGCGGCATATCATCAGTTATATGGATGAAGATGACCCGTTTATCGGCCATGTGAAAGAACGGCTGTTGGATCATCGCGATCAGGCGCTGTACCCTGGATATGTTCTTTACCATTTCCTGGACTTAGCCGTCGCTCGCTTTTTGCAGGTGATCGACCAAATCGCCGACCGCATTCAGGCGCTTGAGCGGCAAGTGTTTGCGACGCCGTTCGCCAATGAAATCGGGCGTGAAATTTACCGGATGAAAACCCATCTTCATGAGCTGCGGCAAGTGGCCGAAGCGCAGGAAGAGGCGATCAAAACGATCCGCCATGCCGAGCTGCCGTACATCAACGCGGAAACGAATCCATACATCGATGAGGTGGCCTCCCGTTTCGCCCGCGTGCCGGCGGCGCTCGACGCGTTTAAGGAATCATTGTCCGCCATTTTCGATTTGCAACTGTCGCTCAAATCCGATCATATGAACGTCATTATGAAAACATTGACATTGGTGAGCGTCATATTTTTGCCGATGACGTTTATTGCCGGTGTCTACGGCATGAATTTTTCGTTTATGCCCGAGCTGAAATGGCGGTACGGGTATCCGTTCGCCCTGCTGCTGATGGCGACCGTCGCCGTCCTCATTGCCCTGTATTTTAAGCGCAAAGGTTGGTGGGGGGAGACTGGGACGAAAGAAAAATAGGCGCCAGCTTGCAAAAATGGGCGTTGGCCCGGTCGTTTGGGCGGGCGGACGCATATGATGGTCCCGTCAACGGGATCAAGGAGGTGTCCGCCATGAGCAGTTTGGTCAGCAGCGGTTATGCGCTCGTCATTGTTTTGTTCATTTTGTTGATTATTGTCGGTTGTGTATGTGTCGCCTGGTAGGAAGCCGGACGGAAAAGAAGGGGAAGACGGGTCAAACAGTGCGGCTAGTCGCCGACGATCAGCCTTCTCCTTGGCGTCTTTTTGTTCGGCGAGCCGTTTACGAAAGCGCATTTTTATGCGTTTAGCTGCATCTGGGCGGCGCTTATTTTGTTTTCTGCTGTTCAAATCAAGCAGGCGTCAGGGCGGAAAAAATGGAAGCGAAGCTCGCTCGAGGCGTAGCAGCGGTCCGAGAACGGGCCGTTTTTTTTGTTTTTACAGCAAATACCTATTTTTGCCGAAACCCCTAACCATTTTCCTGGTTTGTGAATAGTCTACTAGTACAAAAACAAAGGAGGTGTTGGTAAATGGGTGCAGCTTACGGCGGCGGATTCGCGTTGATCGTCGTTCTGTTCATCTTGTTGATTATTGTCGGATGTGCATGTGTCGGTGGTTGGGTGTACTAACGAACCCTACTTGCTAGCAAGGAGGTGACGAATATGACATACGGCTTTTATGGCGGCTGGGGCGGCTATGGCTTCGGTTATCCGGGTTACGGCGGCTACGGCTACGGCTTCGTGCTGATCGTCGTTTTGTTTATTTTGCTCATTATCGTCGGGGCAACATGGTGATAGGCGGATGATGGGCATGCGGAGGGAGACGGCCGGGCAACGGCTGTTTCCCCCGCTTTTTTTGTGAACAAGCAGGAACAACGAAAGGAAGTGGAGAAATCATAAACGATGAGAAAATGGAAAGCATATGGAGGACGGGGAAATGACACATATTGCAAAAGACATCGTCGCGACGTTTTCGATTGTCGCGTTCGATCCGGCGACCGGGGAGCTTGGCATCGCTGTTCAATCGAAATTTTTAGGCGTCGGCGCGGTCGTGCCGTGGGCGAAAGCGGGCGTCGGCGCCGTGGCGACGCAGTCATATGCCAACACGTCATACGGCCCACGCGGCCTCGAATGGATGGAACAAGGGAAAACGGCGCAAGAAACGCTTGAGTTGCTCGTTGCCGATGACAGCGAGCGCGATTTGCGCCAGGTCGGCATCGTGGATGCGAAAGGACGGGCAGCAACGTTCACCGGAAAAAAATGTTACCCGTGGGCGGGCGGCATTACCGGACCGAACTATGCAGCGCAAGGCAATATTTTAGCCGGGGAGGAAACGGTGCTGGCGATGGGAAGAACATTCGAGCAGGCCAAAGGGCCGCTCGCCGAGCGATTGCTAAAGGCGCTTCAAGCTGGTCAGGCGGCGGGGGGCGACCGCCGCGGGCAACAGTCGGCTGCCTTGCTCGTTGTGAAAGAAAGGGGCGGCTATGGCGGGTACAATGACCGCTATATCGATTTGCGCGTTGACGACCACCCGCGGCCGATTGAGGAGCTCATTCGCCTGTATGAGCTGCGCCAGCTTTATTTTGAGAAACCGCGCCCCGAAAAAGTGGCTGTAATGGAAGGCGCGGTCAAGGAAGAGGCGGCTTTCCACTTGATCCGGCTCGGCTACTTGCCGAAAGAGCGCGCCGCCGACAGCGAGGCGCTTCACGAAGCGCTGAGAGCGTATATACATACAGAAAACTTTGAGGAACGCGAACTAGAAAAAGGGAAAATCGATCTTGACGTGCTCGCGTATATGAAACAGCAGCCGTCGCCGCAGGGGGAAAAATAAAAAAATAAAAACGATCACTGCATGGTTGGTCGGGCGGATGAATGGCGTTGTATGAAAAGCGAAGGTGTCCCAAAAGGAGCGGGACACCTTTTCCTATGACTGCATATGCGCAAACAACGATTTATGCGGTGTTTCGGTTCAGGAAAAACAGCCCGTGTTGGGGCAGCGGCCGTTTAGGAGGCGAGCGGCGCACGCCCGCTGTCATGTCTGCGCCAAACGGCCCGCAGGCGAAAGCTGAGAAACAGAGCACCTGCTGCCAATCCGGCGATCAGGCCGATCCAATAGCCGAACGCTCCGGCGGCAGTCAAGAGAGCGAGCGCGCAGCCAAGCGGAAGGCCAACGCCCCAATAGGCGAGAAGAGCGGACCAAAAAACGGCGTTCACCTCTTTATAGCCCCGCAGCGCTCCTTGGATGGGAGCGGCGATGGCATCGGAAACTTGAAAGAAGATCGCATAGAGCAAAAATTTCCCCGTCAACGCCGCCACTGTCGGATCGTTTGTATACAGTCGAGCAACATCGCTGCGGAAGATGGAAAGAAACAATGCAGCGGCGGCAGCGACCGCCAAGGCGAGGGTGATGCCGATCAGGCAATATTGTTTGGCCGCTTCATAACGGTTGGCCCCAGCTTCAACGCCTACGGCGATCGTCAGCGCCATCGATAAGCTGAGCGGAATCATATACAACAAGGAAGCGAAGTTGAGGGCGCTTTGATGGGCAGCGACTGTTTCGGTGCCAAACCGGCCGACAAGCAGCGTCACCGCAGCGAAAATGCTCGTTTCAAAAAAGATGGCTGATCCGATCGGCACCCCGGTTTTCAGCAACTCTTTCCATGCGGCCCATGACGGACGGTAAAAACGGACGAGCACGCGATAGGGAGACAAACGGCGAAATTTCACCGCGGCAAAGGCAGCGGCCGCGAAGCAGTATGCGTACGTGATCGCTGTCGCATAGCCGGTGCCGATGCCGCCAAGGCGCGGAAACCCGCCATGCCCGTAAATCAACAGCCAGTTGAACAGCATATTGATCGGCAAGGCGGTGAGCGTAATCCACATCGTCACGTTCGTTTGCCCAAGTGCATCGATGAAATAGCGGAGCACAGAATAAAGAAACAGCGGGACGATCCCAAACGACAAGGCGCGCAAATAATGAAGGGCGATATGCCGAACGTTTTCATCCAAAGACATCTGTTTCAAGATCAACGGCACAGAAGCGGCGCCGGCCATGACAATGGCGGCAGCAAGCGCGACAGCCAAGTAGAGCGCCTGGGTGACGGCGCGGGCGATTGAGTCATGGCGTCCGGCGCCGAGATGATGCGAGACGATCGGGGACAAGGCGAGCAAAATGCCGCCGACGCCGGTCCACACCGGCACCCATAGGCTGGAGCCGATCGCGACGCCGGCAAGATCTTCGGCGCTCGCGTGGCCGGACATGGCGACATCGACAAAGTTCATGGCATATTGGCCCGTTTGCGAAACGAAAATGGGAAGAAACAAGGCGAACAGGCGCCGCCATTTGCCGTTGGGCGGAGCGGGCGTGGTCATAATCGTTCCCCCTTTTTCCGTGAAAATCCCCACCACTTGGTGAGTGCGGTATACGCTCCTGATCCGTGCGGGTATACTGAAAATGGCCAAAAAAGGCAATAGGAAAGCAGAGGTGCCCGATTTTAGGCATCTCGTATAACCTGTCTGCCTTTTGGCTAGACTAAATAAGTTGTGGTTGGCGGAACGGCTCTTTGCG